>JACQVS010000149.1 GCA_016209605.1 Planctomycetota bacterium | reverse complement strand
GTAATCGGGTACGAGGGTTCGCCATGGAGAGCAGCAACGATACCCAAGAAACCAGCCGGCAACGTCGGCGCAGAGAGGGGCCTCTCGAAGGAGGAGTCGGACGCCATCGGCCTCAACTACGACGATACGATATTCACCGAGGTCGCGCGGTGGGCCGGAGAAACTGGAAAGACGCTTCAGCTCCAAGGGCGGGCCCACACACACCGGGGCGGCGAAATCGCGATGACCGTCAAGACCTTCCAGGTCGTCGCGGATAGGAGCAAGTAACTACCGAAGGAGGAATCATCATGGCTGCTATCCACGTCTTTCCCTCCGGTGAAACACCTGTTTCACGGACGCCGGAGAATTGGACCAAAAAACCCGCGATTTTCCCTTGTCCGCAAACCACGAAGCGCGAATGGCCTCGCTTCCATAGGCAATGGGCTGGGCGAACAACACATCCCTCGAAAGGCAAATTTGAACCCAAGTTCAGGGTGCCTTATTCTGAATCGCATGGATAACAAGTACACGATCGGCCAGTTGGCAGGTGCCGCCAGCGTTCCCACTTCAACGATTCGCTTCTACGAGCGCCGTAGACTTCTTCGCCCCGACGACCGGACCCTCAGCAACTACCGGATCTACGGCGAGGACACCCTCAATCGCCTTCGCTTTATTCGAGCAGCCCAGACCAATGGGTTTTCCCTTGAGGAGGTTTCAATCCTGCTCGCCTTCCGTGATGGGAAGTCCAGCCGCTGCCGAGAGGTCCAAGAACTGATCAAAGAGCGGCTCGCCGACCTCGAGAAGCGCATTGGGCAGCTCCGCCAGCTAAAAGCTGTTCTCCAAGCGTCGTTCCGTGCCTGTGAGGAGTTTGAACAGACCGGACGATGCCGTGTGATCGAACTTCTGGACTTCGCCTCAACTTCTCCACTGGCCAAATCCGCTCAACCGCCGGGAAAAAAAAACTAAAAAAGCCTCTTGACCTTACACCTCAGTTCAAGGTGTAGACTATCTCCTAGACGGATTGTGGTCTTGTGGCCGGCATTCTCCGGTCACCCCGATCCGAGGATCTTCTTGGAGGCTCGAACCATGAAGAAGTGGATTTTTAGCGGATTGGCGGCCGCTCTGACATTCGGCGGGGGCCTGTTGGCCTATGAGCTGGGCTTCGAGACCACTGGGAGGAGCGACTGTCACGAGCAGATCGTCTGCCCCATCACGGGCATGAAGGTCTGCAAGGACCAGTGCCCCCTGATGGACCCTGACCGCCCTGACGGCCCCGGGAAGATCGAGTGCCCGTTGACCGGGGAGCTGGTCTGCCCAGACCGCTGCCCGTCACAGTATGGCACTGGGAAGTCTGAGACGTGGCATGAACCCGCCGCCCAGATCCGGTTCACCATTGTTGAACGGTTTATTGAGGGGGCCTAAAAACTGTAACAACCTTGGACTTGGAGCGACTATACATCAATAAACGTCGCTGGATAGCAAGAGCCGAGTCGGCCGCGAATCGACGTGTGAAACCGACTTCCTGCCCCGGCGGCAATCCTGGTCTCTGAAACCAGTGTAGAGGATTTGGCAGTACTAGTTACCAAGTTAAACTTGACGCCCATTCGAAAACCAGAAGGGTCTGAAGAAAGGAGGCTTAAATCTCATGCTAAGCTTTCCAAAACCTCACCAACGAAGCCCGCATCTTCCGGCCTCGAAAACCAATAAGGAACATTCCGAGATGTTCGGTTCCTTCAACCGGCAAATCTTCTTGTCGCTTCCCTTGGCAATAGCGTTTCTCGAAGGATGCGCCCACAATGCCGTTGAAAATACCATCACGATTTCTGCTCCAGAAAATCAAGTCCTGGACAATACCGGCTCCCAATCAATTTCCGAGCCGCCTGTTTACCGCAGCCTTGTGAAAGACGGCGCCAACGGGGGCGAGATCGTATTCAATTCCCCCGGCACTCCAGATGACCTGCTGGCCATGTTCCTGGACTTCGATGGCGAGGCGGCCCACCGGCCGTGGCGCACCGCCAGCAAGCTGCTTTCGCATCAAGGGGGCCTCTACCGAGTCGAGGCGAGATACCCGGGCAGAGCCGGCATCAACCCGATGGTTGTGCTGGCCCACGAGGTGGAGCCGATGGGAGAAGGTTACCTGATCAAGTTCTTTGTCGAGAAGCCCGCCTTCGGCCTGAAGAAATTCGATGGCGAGTACGAAATCCAGCCTCATGGAAGGAATCTTTCGCAAGTCCGAGAACTGCTCTTCATCCACAGCGGCCTGCCAATGGTGAACGCCTCGGCCGCGGATCTGAAGAACGGGCTGGCCGAAGACGCGAAGATGATCCGGGAGTGGATGCCTAAGCGTCTGGCCTTGAGTAAAAACCAGTAGCTGGCCGGTCCCGGCGATGAGTTGGTTTACCTGCACAGACCGCCATGATAGGAGCGCCTGATGACCATTAGCACACTTCCATCCAATAGTCTGCTTGCCGAAAGTTCGAATCCAAAGCGGTTGATTGGAAAGCCGGCCTGGGCTCCACAGGGCGACAAGCGGCCGCTCTCCGTGGGGGTCCTGGTGGACCTGGAACAGGGCATGAAGGCAGGCGGTCATGTGAAATGCTGGCAACGTTTCGCCGAAGCCGCGACGGCGCTGCCCGACCAGCTGGACCTCACCATCCATTTCCTGGGTGGCCAGGAAGGGATGAGGGAGCTTTCCGAAAACGTTCGCCTTGTCACTCATCGACCCGTATTCGGCACCGATCGATTCCGTTTTTTGGATAAGATACCCGGCCAGACAGACCTTGCCCCCAGGAACGCAAAATTGTTCTCTTTTTTAAAGAATTACGACGTCATCCACACTACCGATGCGTTCTTCACTCTGTCGAAGACCGCCAGGTTCTTCGCCCGGCGGTTTTCAAGGCCCCTCGTCAACTCGATTCATACGGATATTCCAGCCTACACGCAAATATTCACCGCGCAAGTCGTACGCCGCCTGGCGGGAAATGGATATTTCAGCCGTTTCCTCCTGGATCGGGTCCGCGTCCATGATTTTGCTGCGGCATTCATGCACCAGAGGCTGATTGCTTATCTCAAGCGGTGCGATTGGGTCTTGATCTCCAAGAAGAACGAATTGAACCGTTTCAAGAGCGAGCTGCCCGGCGGGCAGGTTTCCCTGCTCCGGAGGGGCATCGACAAGGAGGCCTTTCACCCGAGACGAAGAGAGCCGTCCTTGCTAAGGAGTTCATTCGGGATTGCGCCGGATCGCTTCCTCCTCCTCTTCGTTGGACGGATTGATGCGGCCAAGGGCGTGATGACTCTCGCCCATGCCGCCCGCCTCCTGCTCCAGAAAGGCCTGCCGGTCCACGTGCTGATGGCCGGGCAGGGAACCCAGAAAGAGGCGGTTCAGGAGCTCCTCGGCGGCGCGGTCACCTTTTCAGGAGCCTTGCCGCAGGCAAGGCTTCCCTTGCTGTACGCCAGCTCCGACCTGTTCGTTTTCCCCTCCGAGACAGAGGAATGTCCCAACGTGGTGCTCGAGGCCAAGGCTTCCGGGCTTCCAGTCCTCCTCTCAACGCGTGGAGGATCGGCCCAGCTGGTCAAGCAGGAAGGCCGGGATGGCCTCCTGATCGAGGGATCAAAACCGGCCTCCTGGGCGGGGGCCATCGAGTTCTTGATGAAAGATCCAGAGCACCTCCATCGTATGCGCGAGGCGGCTCGAAGGATCATGGAGCTCGAATGGCCATCGTGGCAGGAGGTGCTGGAAGAAGACCTGTTACCCGTCTGGCAGAAGGTGAGCCAAGGCGCCACCAGGTCCGGCCGGACTAAACCAGGTGATCGTAACATATCCAAAATGCTTTCCGAAATCCAATGAGCCGTTCTCTTGAGATAGAAATACCATCGTTGTGCACCCCGGGGGCTTCTGAACTCGGAAGAAAGCTTTACCAAAAGCGGGTTGCTGTCTTCATCCCGATGCTTTTGGCCCTGTGCTTTGGTTTTTATTTCCTGGCAAACAGGCTTGGATTTTCAACGAGCCCAGGACTGAACTCAGCTCACTGGATCGATGGTGTCTCCAACCGGCTGCATCTCGCCTCGTGTTTGATTCTCGCTGCCCTGTGGCCGTTCGGTTCATGGAGGAAAAAATCATACGCCTGGCTCCGTCTGATCGATCCGCTTTCCACCATTATCGCTTGCGCCGGGTACGCTCTGGGGAGCTTCACTCTGAAAGGCATGAATGCAGAATACCAGGCCCTGCTGGCGACCAGCGTAACGCTGATCGTGCGAGGCCTGGTGATTCCAAACGGGGCCCGCCGGGCACTCTGGATCGGGGCGGCGGCTTCAATGCCCACCACTGCGACCGCTTTCTTCCTCTACCATAGCCCAGAGTTCCACCTCATGTCCTCGGGCAACCCGGGATTGGCCATGTCAGTGTTTTCAATTTGGTGCGCCGTCGCCTTGACCGTATCTTCCGTTGTTTCGAAGGTTGTCTGGAGCTTGAGGTGCGAGGCGAATCAAGCCAGGCGGATTGGCCAGTACACGCTCGAGGAGAAGATCGGCTCGGGCAGCATGGGCGAGGTTTACAAAGCGAGCCATGCCCTCTTGCGACGCCCGACCGCCATCAAAATCTGCCGTTGCGACCTGGGGGGCGAGCGCTGCGCCGCAGGCTTCGAGCGGGAGGTGCAACTCACCAGCCGGCTGCGGCATCCAAACACCATCACCATCTACGATTATGGGCGCACGCGGGAGGGTGACTTTTACTACGCCATGGAGTATTTGCCTGGCCTTTCGCTCGAGCAGCTGGTGCGGCAGCATGGACCGCAGCCGCCTGGAAGGGTGATTCACATCCTGAAGCAAGTGTGCGCGTCGCTCGCCGAGGCTCACGGGATTGGCCTCATCCACCGCGACATCAAGGCCGCCAACATCATCCTTTGTGCGCTCGGAGGAATGCACGACGTGGTCAAGGTTCTCGATTTCGGCCTGGTGAAGGACCTGGATCAGCTCACCGAGGATTCGCCCTCCGGCGACAAAACCATCTCAGGGACACCCCACTATATGCCCCCGGAAGCCATTCGCTCCCCTGAGAAGCTGGATCCGAGAGCAGACCTGTATTCCGTGGGGGTGCTCGGGTATTTTCTTCTCACGGGAAAACACGTTTTTGATGGTCTGACCTTCTTCGACATTTGGAGCCAGCACCTCAACATGGAGCCCATCCCGCCATCTGCCCGTACATCATCGCCGATCCCGAAGGATCTCGAAGACATTGTCCTGATGTGCCTTGAAAAGGATCCGTCGCGTCGTCCACCGGATGCGCCGGCGCTTGGCCAGGGTCTTCAAGCCTGTGAGAGTTCCCGAGACTGGAATGAGGTGAATGCAGAAACTTGGTGGAAGGAGTTTACGAGCTGGCCCCCGGATGACATCTCCACGAGTACAGATCCCACCTCTTCAGGCTCGGGATCCACTGTTGTCAAGCCGGTCACAAGCTGGACTCATGGATAGATGGTGACCAGGTTTCAATGATGAATGCTCGGCATATCTCTCAACGATCGAAGTTCGATTTTACTTACTTTCAATGTTGGAGGCGTAGTTTATGCCAAAGGCCTTGCTTACAGGAGCAACTGGGTTTATAGGCGGCGCCCTTCTCAGGGAATTGCTTGCAAGGGAATGGAATGTCCGTGTTCTCCATCGCCCTCGATCCGATCTCCGTAACCTCGAAGGGCACTCTCGTGAAATAGAACGTTGCGTGGGTGACCTGCGTGATCCTGATAGCTTGAAGGCTGCGATGGAGGGCTGCGATATGTTGTTTCATCTCGCCGCCCGGTATCTGTTCAGCCTGGCTGGATACCGCGACATGTACCTGGACAATGTGGAAGGTACCCGCAACATTCTCAGGGTTGCCGCGAACAGCGGGGTGAAGAAGATCGTTTACACGAGCACTGTCGGGGTTCTATCAGTTCGCTCTGATGGAAAGCCGGTTGACGAGTCGGAAGTTGCAAGTTTCGACCAGCTTCCCGGCCATTACAAGCGCACCAAGTGGCTTGCGGATCAGGAGGCCTTCAAGGCTGCCCGCGAGGGGGCTCCGGTGGTCATCGTCTGTCCAACGGCTCCCGTGGGCCCTGGGGATTGGAAACCCACTCCCACGGGAAAGATAATCGTCGATTTTCTGGCAGGCCGCATGAAGGCATACGTGGAGACCGGGCTCAACTTGGTGGCGGTGGAGGATGTCGCCGTCGGGCATATCCTGGCCGCCGAGAAGGGCGAGGTGGGCCGGCGGTACATACTGGGCAAAGAGAACCTGTCACTGAAGGAAATCCTCGACCTCCTCTCGGAGATCACGGGGATTCCCTCGCCGAAATTCAAGCTGCCGAGGCAGGTCCTCCTTCCCTTTTCCTTGCTCTCCGAAGGAATCGCTCTGATCACCGGAAAGTTACCTGGGATTCCTTTTGAGGCGGCCCACATGGCTCATACTTTCATGTACTTCGACTGCACCCGCGCCGTGCATGAACTGGAATTCCGGCCGAGATGCGTGAAGGAGGCGTTGCAGCGGGCGGTAGAGTGGTTCAGAAAGAACCGCTCCGTTGCCTGCACATCCTGCGGCAGGCGTTCAAAACCTGTCCTGAGCACCATGACGAACAGCGGCTCATCCCTCTTTGATTCCTGACCTCATTCTCACAAGGTAGGTTCATCATGTCTTTCAATATCCGAGCATTGATCAAGGCGCGGTTGGGCGAAAACCTTGCCCTGCACGAGGCCCACATCAACCCCGCCTTCGCCAAGGTCCTGCGCACCATCGGCTTCGACAAGGTCTATGCCCGCGGCGCGGGGCCGTACCTCTACGACCGGGAAGGGAACCGCTACCTCGACTTTCTCGCCGGCTACGGCGTCTTCAACCTGGGGCGGCACCACCCGACGGTCCGTCAGGCGCTCCTGGACTTCCTGAGCGAAGAGGCCCCAACGCTCGTCAAGATGGACGCCCCGCTGCTCGCGGGCCTGCTCGCCGAGGAGCTCAAGAAGCGGCTGCCGCCCAGCCTCGACAAGGTTTACTTCACCAACTCGGGCGCGGAGGGGATCGAGACGGCCCTCAAGTTCGCGCGCTGCGCCACCCGCCGGCCGCGAATCCTCTACTGCGACCACAGCTTCCACGGCCTCAGCTACGGGGCGCTGTCGATCACCGGCGAAAGCTGGTTCCGCGAGGGCTTCGAGCCGCTGCTGCCGGGCTGCACGCCCATCCCCTTCAACGACGCGAGCGCCCTTGAAAAGGAACTCGCCAAGAACGATGTCGCCGGATTCATCATCGAGCCCATTCAAGGCAAGGGCGTTCACGTCGCCCCCGACGAATACCTGCGCTCGGCGGCCGAGCTGTGCCGGAAGCACGGCGCCCTCTTCATCGTCGATGAGGTTCAGACCGGCCTGGGCCGCTCCGGCAAGCTCTTCGCCTTCCAGTACTCGGGGGTGGAGCCGGACATGGTGGTCATCTCAAAGGCTCTCTCCGGCGGCTACGTCCCGGTCGGGGCGGTGATCACGCGAGGGGATGTCCATGAAAAAGTCTTCAGCTCCATGGACCGCTGCGTCGTCCACTCCTCCACCTTCAGTCAAGGGGCCATGGCCATGGCCGCCGGCCTGGCGACGCTGCACGTCCTCGACGCCGAGAACATCCCGGAGCGAGCGCGCCGCCTCGGAGACCTGATGATCGCCGGCCTCCTCGACCTCCAGAAGCGCTACGAGCAGATCCAGGAACTCCGCGGCCGCGGCCTGATGATCGGCATCGAGTTCGGCCGGCCGAAATCGCTGACCCTCAAGATCGGCTGGGACCTGATCCACAAGGTGAGCGATGGGCTGTTCGGCCAGGCCATCGTCATCCCGCTCCTCAGCGAACACCGCATCTTGACCCAGGTCGCCGGCAAGGGAAAGGACGTCATCAAGCTGCTGCCGGCGCTGGTCATCTCCGAGGCGGACGTCTCCTACTTCCTGGAGTGCTTCGAGACCGTGCTCAAGAAAAGCCACAGCTTCCCCGGCCCCATCTGGGAGGTGGCGACACGGCTGGCCAAGTTCGCCTTGAAACGGCGGGAGTAAATTGTCAGAAACCGAAAAGCGCCCGGCGAGTTACTGCTTCACTCACAACTTACCGTGGAGATCAAAAAATGCACGAGATTCCGAAACCTCTTTGGAAGCAAGCTCGATGAGCAGGGAAACCTGAAACTGCAGCTATTCGCTCCCCCGACGGTCCTGGCATGCCCCAACCTGCGGCAGCCAGGACCGTTTTTAGTGGCCGGAAAACGATTGCAACGCCCGACATACCTCCTCGGGCCGAGTATAGTCAACCCGCGGATGATACGGAACCCACTGGAACCGCTGATAGAAGAGTTTCCCGGTGTGGGGAGACCGGCCGTAGTCGTAGGCCGCCAGGGGGCGGAAGACTTCGTGTTCCGTACACACGTGTCTGAGATTGCTGAGTTCTGATTCGTAAATGGCCAGGGCTTCCCGCTTGCGCTCCGCTTCGGCATCTTCAAGCCCCAGCTCCCACTCGACGCCGGTTGTGAAAATAAACTCCTGGGACCGCACTCGCCCGCCAAAATAGTTGTACTCGCTGAACTCCCACACCTCGGCAAAATCACGCAGCTTGCGCGCCAGATAATTGGCCACGTCGTGATCCTGGTGGCCGCCCTCGTAGGCGGGAGTCCATAGGGTATTGGCACCTGAATATCGAAGGAACTCGATCAACCGCTTCCACGTCGCTGCCATCGACTCCTTCAACCGCCGGGTCGGGATATCCTGCCAGAAGGCCGGCTCCAGGCCAAGTAACTTTGCAGCGCGTTCCGCCTCGCGTAACCGGCGCGCCACCCTCCCTGCATGGCTCTTCCTCTGCCAGGGCCACAACGCCTCGACGACGGGCACGCCGGTGGTGAGGTATGCGCCGTAGATCGCCGCCCCGGCAGCCCGCGCCCGGCCAATCGCCGCGCAGCAGCCGACCACCTCGTCATCGGGATGTGGAATGAGGATGAGAATGCGTCTTCCAAACATTTCTTTTAGTTTAATGCAACCGCCGGCGTCCTCGCCACAAGCGGCGACCTTCCACAGCCTGCCACACGATAAGCCCCGGGACCCCCAGCAGCAGCTCGCGCACTCGCTTGACCAGAGACAAGGTCAGTGACAGTCCAGGCTCCAGTCCAACCATGGCTCCAAGGAGGAGGAATCCTCCTTCCTGAACTCCTAACGCTCCCGGCACGATGAATCCAGCGCTGCGGACGGCCTGGCCCAGACTCTCGAGCATGACGGCATCGAGAAGGGAAACCGGATGCCCGAGAAAAAAGAACGCCAGCCAAACCTCTCCGCTTCCAAGGATCCAGCCGCACAGTCGTAAACCACAGCTAGTGAGAAAGCTGCCATGCTGGCGGTAGACCCCGTTGAGAGCTTCATCCATGGCCACCGCGCCTTCCACGAGCGCAAGATCAAGGTGCCTGCCAACGGATCTCGCCAAGACCCCGAACATGCCGAGACGCTGGCCGAGGTAGAAGACCAGAAGGATGAGGCTGAAGATTGAGATGCCGATGATGAGACCGGTCGATTGCCCTCTGGAGGCGGTCTTGTTCAACAGGAGGGCGACACCCATGAAAGCGAAAACCATTTCGGTCAACAGCCCAGCCGTGATGTCAGCAATGATGCTGGCCGCCGCCATGGGTCCTGGAACCCCTTTTTGAGCCACCAAACGGCCCCTCAGCACGTCGCCGCCAATCTGTGCCACCGGCAGCAAGCTGTTGACCGATTCTCCGATCCAGCGAATCCACAAAAGGTTCACGAGACCTGGGCGCACCCCCCTTTCCAGCGCCAGGCTCCAAGCGAGCGTGAAAAGGAACAGCGGCCCAAGGTGAAAAAACGCCACTCCCAACAGACCCCAACCGGCTGAGGAAAGAACCGAGGCGATCTCGAAAGCGCCATGATAACCGATTAAAACGATGCACAGGCCCAGCCCAGCCAAATAAGCGGTATAAGCTGCAATCTTCCTGGAACTCAAGGTGTTCAATTCCTGAAGCCAAAGGTCACAAAACCATTGGAGTCATTTAAATGGGCGTTTTCACTTTGGCAACCAAAAGCGGCCAAAAGGTGAAAAAGGCCAGATCATCGATGAACCTTACCGAAGCTATCTTCGAAACAACAGTTCATAAAATCGACAGTCCCTCATTAATTAAATGACGCTGACCGGGAAAAAGTTCCAAGGTTTTCAAAAACCCTGAACGTTTCCTGATCATTTTCTCCCAACACCCAAAAGCACTTCAACTTTATCCCTCTCATCTTTTTATCTAGACCTCCCTCATCGATGTAACGTCCGGCCCGCCGCCACGACTCATCTGATGAAGAGTAGTTCACGTCTCTCGGCCGAACCTCCAGTGATCATCAGCTCCGGCTATGCCTGCTTCAAAAACAACTTCATGAGCTGGTCCGCGCATGCATACCTCATCAAATCTTCGGATCTGGCGGAATTGAAGTCTACGGTGAGGACGGCGCTGGATAAAATGGCTGGTTCATTTCACGGCGGCGCCGGCGGTTCCCGGTCGGGGAATTCAAATTATTCTTGTTGATTCATGGTTTCCGATTGAGGATGGGCGGCAACTTCGGCTATCATGGATTTATCTTTCTTGCCCGTGGCGCTAAGAAGCTCCTTGGGTAAAAATTAAGCTTCAGGAGTTGTGCCAAAGAATATGGAAAATGAGATTTCTGGAGAAATGGCCTCGCCGCAGGCCGCCGGCACGCCCGCATCCTCCGGCTTTCAAAATTGCGACCCCAGCACTTGGGTGGACCGGCACGGAGATGCCCTGTACGGGTATGCCTTGCTCAGGCTCCGCAACCACGCTCTCGCCGAAGATGTCGTCCAAGAAACTTTCCTGGCGGCCCTCCACGCTATAAATACATTTCGAGGGGAGGCTTCCGAGAGGACCTGGCTGGTCGGCATCCTCCGGCACAAGGTGATCGACCAGCTTCGGAAGCTCCGGCGGGAGGGTCCCAGGGAGGAGATAGAACCCGCGGACGATGTGGTAGACGAACTCTTCGACAATTCCGGTTCCTGGAAAAAGAGGCCGGGGCTCTGGGCTGCCGATCCCGCCTCGCTACTGGAAAACGCCGAGTTCTGGGGAGTGTTCGAGGATTGCCTGGAGAACCTGCCGGAACGAGCCGCGAAGGCGTTCTCCTTGCGCGTCATCGATGGCGCGGATTCCGAGGAAATTTGTAAGATTTTAAATGTTACCTCGAATAACCTAGGGGTGATGCTCTACCGCGCCAGGATACGTTTGAGGGAGTGCCTGGAGGCGAACTGGTTCGCGTCCACCTCAAAAGAGGACCGCTGATGCTTTCGTGCAAGGAGACCTTTCACCTGATCTCGCTGGGGCTTGACCAGAAGTTCCCCTGGCGCCGGCGCCTGGCCATCCGCCTGCACCTCCTCATGTGTTCCGCTTGCCGGGCGTACCAACGACAGCTAGAATCGTTGCATCGCCTCACCGTGGAACATTTTAGAAAAGGGAGATCCCTGACAGTGGCTCCGCGCAGCCGGCTCTCGGAGAAGGCCCGAGAGAGGATCAATACGGCGCTCCGCAAGTAGGGCCAAGCTGCCCCCTTTGACCATTTCCCAATCCTTTCCCAACGCGCCACTCAGTCTGGGTGAGAGCCGCGGCAGCAATCGTCATTGCCACAGTCGCTTCACGAAGCATTTATGGCCTCCGCTGCGAAATAGATGCGGCGAAACAATATGGGCGCGGACGAAGGAGGCCGTTCTTTTTGCGCCCGATTCGTGGGTAGACCGCCACGGCGATGTCCTGTACCGCTACGCTTAGTCGCGGCTCCGCGACCACGCGCAAGCCGAGGACGCGGTGCAGGAGACGTTCCTGGCGGCGCTGAACGGCCGTTCCCAGTTCAAGGGGAAGTCGTCCGAGCACACCTGGCTCCTCAGCATCCTCCGGCACAAGCTCATTGACCAGTTTCGCAGGACTTGCCGGGAGCGGCCGGCGGAAGAGCTTGGGGCCGATGACCCGGAGACCGACGGCTGCTTCGATTCCAAGGGCTTTTGGAAGGAGAGGCCGGATCTCTGGACGCCCGACCCTGAGGCGCTGCTCGAAGAGCGCGAGTTTTGGGAAGTCTTCCAGAAGTGCTCCTCCGGCCTGCCCGTGCGGCTGGGAGCCACCTTCTCGCTACGGGTCATGGAGGGCCCCCGGAGCCCGAGGATACCTGTAATGTATTGCGCGTCTGCGCGACCAACTAGTGGTTATTCGGAAGCCCCAGGTTTCAGAGGCTCGACGGCCGGGCAAGAGCCCAGCCTCCGTACACCATGTCATATCGCATAAATATAATGCATCTGTTTTTGTCCTTAGGAAGGACCTTGCGTCCTGGGACTTCCGGGCGAAAAGCGCCGGGAGTCATTCCCTGGATGTCCGCAATTCATCCCTTCCTTCAAGAGGGTTGAGAAAGAGGAATAGAGGAGTCATCCCAAAGTGTCAACGCTTGATCAAAGGGAGACCGCTATGCGCACGCTGTTTCTGAACCCTCCCTCCTTCGGGGGCTTTGACGGAGGCGCCGGCTCGCGATACCAGGCGCGAAGGGAGATCCGTTCGTTCTGGTATCCCACCTGGCTTGCCTACCCCGCGGGGCTCGTGTCCGAAAGCCGCCTCCTCGATGCGCCGCCGGCCGACATGACGGTCGAGGACGTGGTCTGCTCGGCTCGTGGGTACGATCTCATCATCATCCACACGAGCACCCCATCGCTCCACAACGACGCGCGCGTCGCCGAGCGCCTCAAGGACGAGTTCCCCGGGGTCACGATCGGGTTCGTGGGGCCCCACGCCATGGTGCTTCCGCAGGAGACGCTCGCCGCCTCGAGTTCCATCGACTTCGTGGTGAAGGGCGAGTTCGACTACGCGGTCGCGGAGGTGGCAAGCGGATTGCCCCTCGAGAAGGTGGACGGGCTCGCCTACCGGAAGAACGGTCGCACCGAGTTCACCGCGCATCGTCCCGTCATAGAGGACCTCGACCGTCTTCCCTTCGTGACCGACGTCTACGCGCGCGACCTGAAAATTGAGAATTACTTTATCGGCTACCTGCAGCATCCCTACCTCTCGCTCTACACGGGGCGCGGATGCAAGTCGCGCTGCACCTTCTGCCTCTGGCCGCAGACCATCGGCGGCCATGTCTATCGCGTACGGAGCCCTCAAAACGTCTACGAGGAGCTCGCTCGCGCGAAGGAGATCTTTCCACAGGTGAAGGAGTTCTTCTTCGACGATGACACCTTCACCGACAACCTCCCCCGGGCGGAGGAAATCGCCCGAAAGCTCGGCACCCTCGGCATCACCTGGTCGTGCAACGCTAAGGCGAACGTGCCCTACGAGACGCTGAAGGTGATGAAGGAGAACGGATTAAGGCTTCTCCTAGTGGGCTTCGAGTCGGGGAACCAGAAGATCTTGAACGGCATCAAGAAGGGGGTGAGAGCCGACTGGGCCCGCGAGTTCGTCAAGAACACTGAGGACCTCGGGATCCTCATCCACGGCACGTTCATCGTGGGGCTTCCCGGGGAGACCCGCGAGACGATCGAGGAGACCATCCAGTTCGCCAAGGAAATCGACGTCTACAGCATCCAGGTCTCCCTCGCCGCGCCTTACCCCGGCACGGCGCTCTACGAGCAAGCCGTGCGCGAGGGCTGGATCGTGCAGGGGGAGAACCTCGTGCGCGACGGCATCCAGGACGCCGTCCTCTCCTACAAGGACCTCGACCGTGACGAGATCTTCCGGTCCGTGGAGCGCTTCTACCGCAAGTTCTACTTCCGTCCCAAACCCATCCTAAGGATCTTCCGGGACATGATGAAGGACAAGCAGGTGTTCAAGAGGCGGATACGGGAAGGGGTCGAGTTCTTCTCGTTTATGGCGAAAAGGCGTTAGGAATGCTCGACCTCATGGTTCCGCAATCGAGTCCGGCTTCCCATCGCCTGGTCGTGTCGGCGGATGACTTCGGCAAATCGAGCTCCGTCAATCGGGCGGTGGCGAAGGCCCACGATTCCGGCATCCTCACGGCCGCGAGCCTGATGGCCGCGGAGGAGGGTTTCGATCATGCGGTTACAATCGCGCGCGCCCGCCCATCTCTCTCCATCGGGCTCCACGTCACGCTCTGCGATGGCCGCGCCGCGCTCGAGAGCTCACGCATTCCGGACCTGGTGGGGCCTGACGGCCGCTTTGCGCCGGGCCCAGCCGCCGCCGGCCTGAGGTACTCGCGGCTGGGGGCGCGCTGCCGCCCCCAGCTCGAGGCGGAGATCGAGGCGCAGTTCGACCGGCTGGAGCGGGCGGGCATTCGTCCCGACCACGTGGACGGGCACCATCACCTCCAGGTGCATCCAGCGGTTTTCGAGATGGTCTGCCGGATCGCCTCGGCAAGGGGAGTCGCCTGGGTACGCGTTCCCAGGGAAATCCTCGCGCTCGCGCTCCGCCTCGACTCCCCGACCGCTTTTCCCGGCCACCTCATTTCGTGGATCGTCTTCGAAAGCCTCGCCGTTCGGAACCGCCGGACGGCGGCGCGCTGGAGGCTGCGTATGCCGGAGCGCGTCCACGGGCTCTTTCAGACCGGGCGGATCGATGCGAATTACTTGAGCGCACTCTTCTCACGCCTTGCGACGCGCCCATCGATGGCCGGGTCGCTCACCGAAGTTTACACGCATCCAGACGACGCGACGGAGGCCGGAAGGCGTGAGCTCGAGGCGCTTCTTTCGCCGCAAGTAAAGGAGACGCTCGTCGCCTCCGGTTTCCTCCTCACCAACTTCGCCGAAGTAACGGCGCTTCTGACCTCGACCGCGGGAGGCGGTACATCTTGAAGACCTTGATAGTCCTCATCCTGGCCACGCTCTGCGCGGCGATTGGCGAGACCTTCCTCAGCCACGGAATGCGGAAGTTGGGAGGCGTGACGCTCTCTTCCCCTTCGGGGTGCCTCGAGCTGGTGCTCAGCGTAGTGAAGAACGTTCACGTCACCGTCGGCGTCGTTTTCCTCGCCCTCTTCTTCTTCCTCTACCTCGCCACCCTCTCCTGGGCTGATCTCAGCTTCGTGATGCCCTTGACTTCCATGTCCTATATCTTTGCCGCGGTGCTCGCCCGAGTCTTCCTCCACGAGCGGGTCTCCTGGCACCGATGGGTGGGGACTTGCGTCATCCTCCTTGGCATCACCCTCCTCGCGATGGACGACAAGCAGCGCACGGCCGCGACCGACGGCAAAGAGGGCCTCATGGTGGGCAAGTCGGCGCCTGGAGAGCCCGGACGATGATGCCTCGGGAGTTGCTGCTGGAAGCGCTCTTCTGGAGCGCCATCTTCTGGGTAGCGGTGGCGATCCTCTACCAGGTCGCCGCCTTCTGCGCGCTCTTCTTCTTCCTCAGGCGGAAGACCGCCCCCCTCAAAAGAACGCGCCCCCGGTGCACTTTCCTGAGGCCGCTGAAGGGCATGAATGCTGCGAAGGCGGCGAACCTCGATGCGCTTTGCCGCTGTGGCGTGCCGGTGGTGACGGGAATCCAAGACAGATGGGACCCCGCGCTGGGAATGGCGCTTCAGGCGAAGGCACGCCACGTCAAGGTACCCATCTCTATCCGTGTCGGCGTCGGCCCGTCGGCGCCAACCGGAAGGTCGCCAACTTGATTCAAATGCTGCCCCTGGCGAAGGGGGATATCCTCATCTTCACTGACGCCGACGTACGCCTGACTCCCACCGCGCTGGACGCGATCCTGAGCCCCTTTGAAGATTCGACGGTCGGTATGGTCACCTGCCCCTACCGCGCAGTGTCCGGGCGGAGCCTCCGCGAGCGGCTGGATGTACTTCCCACCAACACCATCTTCCTCCCGTCGATAGCGCTTGCGGAGAGGTTGGAGGGGGTCCGCTTCGCGTTTGGGGCCTGCATCGCGATCCGGCGCGAGGTGCTCGAGGAGATCGGCGGGCTCGATTCCCTGGTCGAGCTCCTGCCCGATGACTATGCCCTGGCCAAGGGAGTAAGGAGCGCGAACTACCGGGTCGCGCTCGCCCCTATCCTCCTCGATCACTGTGTCTCCTCGAGCGAGTGGCGCGCCATGGCCGGCCGGCACCTCCGCTGGGCAAGGACCATACAGTGCGTGCGTCCCTGCGCATACTTCCTGACCATCCTCACGCACGGGCTTCCCCCTGCGCTCGCCCTCGGCCTCACCGGCAACGGACTGGGACTCGCGCTCCTTTCTTCCTGGGCGGCGGCGCGTCTGCTCTCGACGGGATTCTTCCGCCGGCGCCTCGGCCTGAGCGTGGCGGACCTCCTGCTCGTCCCTGTCTCGGACATCTGGGCCTTTCTCATCTACCTGGGGAGCTTGCTCAAGCTTCCGGTCTGGTGGGACGATCGGCAGCTCGTTCTGGGCCCCGGCGGCGTGATCGTCACCGTGAACGGCACAGGGTCCCAGCGAGTTCATCGGCGGAGGGCGAAGGTTCCCCAGGGAGCCCCCCACCCGTCCGGATAGGAGCTGTCCCCATGCCACGTGCTCTCATCACGGGAGCGACAGGCTTTATCGGCAGTGCGCTCCTCAGGGAACTTCTCCAGCGAGGTTGGGAAGTCCGCGTTCTCCACCGTCCTCACTCCGACCTCCGGAACCTCGAGGGGCACTTCCGCCCCTTCGAGCGTTGGGTCGGCGACCTGCGCGTCCGTCAAGGCTTGAGTGAGGCGCTTCGCGGCTGCGACGCGCTGTTCCACGTCGCGGCCCGTTACCAGTTCAGCATCTGGGGCGGCCGCGAAATGTACCTCGACAACGTGGAGGGCACTCGCAACATACTGAGAGCCGCCGCCGAGCGCGGCGTGAAGAGATACGTGGTGCAGGGCCATGACGAAGGTTACTTGATCCACTTCTCCGTAGAGAAGCCCGGCTTCGGTTTGCGCAAGTTCGATGGCGAGTACGAGATTCAACGGATCGATGAGCAAAACTCTCTAGTCCGGGAGCTTCTCTTCATAGACAGCAGCCTTCCGCTGGTAAACGCCTCGGCCAAAGACCTGCAAAACGGACTAACCGAAGACGCCGCTATGATCCGAGCGTGGATCGGGAGGCGACTGGTCGCGACGGCCGAGGATGACCCCACGTCTCCACCTTTCTGAAAGCGTGGAGCAGGTAACCCGACGGCCATTGCCGGTGGGGAACCCATCGGGAACTTTCTCAGCTGTCACACCGGTAGGTAGCAAGAACAGGTTCACCGCCGCTCACTACTGCCCCGACGGTCCTGACCCAAATCCCTGCGTGGTTATAAGAACCGTTTTTGATGGGTGGCCCAGATCCCGCAGCTCGTATCCACCATCGGCTCGAGCACCGAAATCCGCTCCTGTAAGGTTCCGCTGTTTCGGGCGACATACTTGAGGGCAACGTCAGTAGGATTTGCGTCACGACAGACCAGAAAGGAGTACGAGGATATCCATGGTTAAGAAAAGCAACGTGGAGCCAACGACCGCAGATCCTTCGGCTGCGCAAACAGGCGTCCGAGGGGAGGCGCAAAGCGTGCCGAAAAGACCTGCCCATGCTGAAATCGCCCAGTGCGCCTATTTTCTCTGGGTCGCCAAGGGAAGGCCTTCCGATCAAGACGCTGCGATCTGGCTCGAGGCCGAGGCGTCGCTCTGTGGCAAAGTGGAAGCGCTAGCGCCTGAAGCGCCTCGGGCCACCTGAAACCTGCATGGGAATCCTCTCTTGGAGCCAGTCAGGCCGTTCAGGACATTCCGTGAAACTTTCACCACTCTTCACGATCCTCTTGCGATTGACTTTCTCCGGCAACGTGGTGTTCGGCGGGGACAAGTCGACGGCCGCGACTCCCAAATTCTGGGCCCGCGCGGAGGAGAACCCGGGGAAGGAGGCGGCGGAAGAGCCGGGGGTCCTGCCCGATCTAGCCCGGAACCTCACGGGCCGCGGCCTCCTCAGCTTTCAGGATCCATTTCCGCTTTCCGTGCTCCACCTTGAGAACCCGGTGGACACCCTCCTCGTCCTCAAGGAGGGCGACGGGAGGTTCGATGCGAACATCGGCTTGGCCAACTCCTTCGTCCTCGAGAAGAACGTGGTCGTCGACGCGGAGACCTACCGACTGACCCTCGGTGGATGGTACGCGTTGAGGAACGATTTCTACATCGGCGCGGACCTCCCGATCCACACCAGGGGCGGCGGCGTCCTCGACGGGCTCGTCATCGGATTCCACGACCTCTTCGGTCTGAGCCAGGGTGGCCGGACCAGCCGGCCGCGGAACGATTTCGACGTTACGGTCACGGAGAAGGACGGGCGCAAGGTGAAGCTCTCGAGTGGCGTGGGGCTTGGCGACCTGACGCTCAAGGCGCACTGGAACATCAACTCAGGGGACGCATTCTTGCCCACGGTCGCCGTCGACGCCCTCGGAGGCTTGCCCACCTCCACTCCAGGCTTCGGCACGGATGGGCTCGATCTCGGGCTAGCCCTGAGCCTCTACAAGACCGTCCTGAAGCGTGTTCACCTCTACACCGTGCTCGGCATCACCTACCTCACAGACCCAACGACGGAAGGCTTCTCCTACGCCAAGGTGGGAAACCAGGGGGTCGCGGGGATCGAGGTCGCGGTGACGAAGGATTTTTCGCTCATCTTCCAGGGAATGACCTTCTCCAAGCTCCTCAATTCTCCCTTCCCCCTGGACCAGGTCCGCAACTACCTCGCGGGCGGGTTCAAGTGGGAAGTCGAGCGTCACTGCGAGATCGAGCTGAGCTTGATCGAGAACCTCTTGCCGTTCAATAGCTCCGCCGACATTGCCTTCAATATCGCTCTGACGTTCCGACTCTGAGGGGCGAATCGGGCCTGTACTGTAATTTTTACGGCAGATTTCAGGAGGAAGTGGTAGGCGAAGGAGTGGTTGAAGGCCTTCCAAAAGATCTTCTCCGGTCTGCCGGGGCGGCGGGGAGCCGCCTTCTCCCTCCGGGTCATGGAGGGGCCTGGAGCCGCAGGAGACCTGTAATACTTTGGGCGTTAGCGCGACTAACTAAGCAGCCGACTCCAGGCGAGATCCTGCGGCGCCAGGAACTCGGAGCGCGAATTGAAAGGGCTCTCTTTGCGCTCCCCGACCACTACTTCGAGGTGATAGTCCTTCGGCGGCTCTGTCTCCTCAACCTTGCCCTTTCCAATCCTCATCCAGGGGCCCTCTCACCGATGTAAGGTCCAGACCGCCTTTACGACTAATCTGATGAAAAGTTGTTCGGCCCTCTTGGCCCAACCAATAGTTTCAAGATCTGGAGGAATCCTTGACCGACAATGTCATCTTGACAGCCGCCAGCGCAGACCAGAACCGCATGGAGGCTGAAGTACTCGATCGTTACACGCGGGGGGCGCAGGATGTGGAACCCGGCCTTTGCTGCCCTGATCCCGGCTACGATCGAACCTTCCTCGAGAACGTTCCTGCGGAGATCGCTGAGAAGGATTACGGCTGCGGCAATCCGTCCCGCCATGTGAGGGAGGGCGAGATCGTGCTCGACCTGGGCTCCGGGTCTGGAAAGATCTGCTACATCCTTGCCCAGAAGGTCGGCCCCTCTGGCCGGATTCTTGGACTGGACTTCAACGACGCCATGCTCGCCCTCGCTCGAAAGTACCTGGACGAGCTGGCTCGCAAGATCGGTTACCGGAACCTGAAGTTCGCCAAGGCCAGGATCCAGGATCTGGCGCTGGATCTCGAGCGGGTCAAGTCTTTCCTGGAAAAGCAGCCCATTTCCTCGTTGGAACAGCTCTCGACTTTTGAGAGGGAATGCGAAAGGATGCGGCGTGAAGAGCCCCTCGTCCCTGACGGCACCGTCGATTTGGTGGTCTCCAATTGTGTCCTGAACCTGGTTCGGAGGGAGGACAGGCGGAAGCTCTTCAGCGAGATCTACCGCGTTCTCAAGCGGGGTGGTCGGGCTATCATCTCCGACATTGTCTGCGACGAAGATCCCACACCGGAAATCCAGGCCGATCCCAAGCTCTGGAGCGGCTGCATTGCCGGGGCGTTCCGCGAAGATCGCTTCATCGCGAGGTTCGAGGAGGCCGGTTTTCACGGCGTTGAGCTCCTCTCCCGCGCCGATCGGCCGTGGCAGGTCATCGATGGCATCGAGTTCCGGTCCATGACGGTTCGGGCGTTCAAGGGGAAGGAGGGGCCGTGCCTCGATCGCTTACAGGCGGTCATCTACAAGGGGCCTTGGAAGCAGGTGTGCGATGATGACGGCCACACGCTATTCCGGAGCCAGCGGATGGCGGTTTGCGACAAAACCTTCCGGCTCCTTACCGATCCCTCCGGACCGTACGCCAGCGAGATCATCCCCATCGAACCGTACGATCCCGTTCCGCTCGATGAGGCCGGACCCTTCGAATGCAAGGGAGCGGCCCTCCGGCCTCCCCGGGAGATCAAAGGCCAGGACCGTGCGACCAGATTGAGTGCGGGACCAAGTTGCTGCTCGGGCGGCTCTAGCTGCTGAACCGTCCAAGAAAGCGAGTAATGATTTTATGGTCCTGCTGATCCTCTTCGCCGTCTTTTGGCTCGCTTGGTCGAACGGCGCCAACGACAATTTCAAGGGAGTGGCCACCCTCTACGGGTGCGGGACGGCCAGCTTCCGCGCGGCCATAGCCTGGGCCACTCTGGCCACGCTGGCTGGAAGCCTCGTTTCGGTGATCGCCGCGGGCGCCCTGGTGAAGAGCTTCAGCGGGAGCGGCATCGTCCAGGAGAACCTGGTGAACCCTTCCCTGCTGGCGGCCGTGGGAGGCGCAGGCGCCATCACCATCCTCCTCGCGACCTTCCTGGGCATGCCAGCCTCCACCACCCATGCCTTGACCGGGGCTCTGGTCGGCGCGGCGCTGGCGACCGGCTCAGCCCACATCGACTGGCCCGTGCTGGCGGCCAGGTTCATCCAGCCGCTCCTCGTGAGCCCGGTCCTCGCCCTCCTCGGCACGGCCCTCCTATACCCGCTCTTCCGGAAGCTGCGTCTCGCCTTGGGGATCAGGCGGGACTCGTGCCTGTGCATCTCGGGCGGTGGACCGCAACCAGTGCCGGCCCTGAACAGCGAATCGACGAAACACTTCCTGCTTGGTCCGGCCCCCCATCTCAGCCGGATCCATACCTGCTCCGAACTCTATCGAGGAGAGGTGATTGGAATCAGCGCCCAGGGGCTGGTGGATACGCTCCACTATTTCAGCGCGGGGGCCGTCTGCTTTGCCCGGGCCGTCAATGACACTCCCAAGATCGCCGCTCTCTTTTTGGCGACTGGCAACCAGATCGTTTCCTGGAGGCTGGGGCTGGTGGCGGCTGCCATGGCGTTCGGCGGGCTCCTCCATTCGAGGAAGGTCGCGCAAACCATGGCCAATCGCATCACCGAGTTGAATCCAGGTCAGGGACTCACCGCCAACCTGGTCACCGCCGGCCTCGTTCTCGGCGCCTCGGCGGCTGGTTTGCCGGTCTCGACGACACATGTATCTTGCGGATCGATCTTCGGCATCGGACTCCTCCGGCCCCAGAAAAACTGGAAAACCATAGCCCAGATACTCATCACGTGGCTCACGACTTTTCCCATGGGCTCGGCTCTGGGCGCCATCCTTTACTGGACCATCACTCGTTCAGGGATTTGAACAATGACCCAGCCATCGGTCATGGAACTATCCTCCACCCACGGTAACGCCTTCGATCAGCGAGCGCTCCAGGCGACCGGGGAAAATTTGACGGGCCTCTCCATCGAGACGATCCAGGTGAACATCGGGTTGAAATGCGATCTGGCCTGCTGTCACTGCCACGTCGAATCTTCCCCCCTGAGGACCGAGCAGATGGATTGGCCGACGATGGAACTCATCCTCGTGGCTGCCGAGAAAGCTCGCGCCAGGACGATCGACATCACAGGAGGAGCCCCGGAGATGAACCCGCACTTTCAGCGGTTCGTCATCGCCGCTCGGAAGGTGGGCATCCAAGTAACGGTCCGCACCAATTTGACCATCCTCCTCAAGGAAGGTTACACCGAGCTGCCCGGTTTCTACCGCGCCAACCAGGTGCGCCTGATCGCATCGCTGCCCTGTTACCTGGAAGAGAACGTGGATCGCCAGCGCGGCCGCCACGTCTATGAGAAGAGCATCGAGGTGATCCGGCGGTTAAACAGACTCGGCTATGGGATCTTCCCGGAGCTGCAGTTGAGCCTGGTGTTTAACCCGCTGGGGACATCCCTGCCGCCGGAACAATCGGGATTGGAACGGGCGTACCGCCTGGAGCTGAGCCGTCGTTTCGGAATCCGCTTCACCCGGCTGATCACGATCGCCAACATGCCGATCGGCAGGTTCCTTCACGACCTGCGGCGGGAGGGCAAGGAGGAAGCATACCGCCGGCTCTTGAAGGAGCGGTTCAACCCGGAGACGCTCCCAAACCTCATGTGTCGCCGCCAGCTTCATGTGAGCTGGGACGGGACCCTTCACGACTGCGACTTCAACTACGCCTTGCGCCTCGGGACGTCCAAGGGCGCCCCCGCTCACATCCGCGACTTCGATCCAGCCATGTTCCTGCGGCGGCGGATACTGACGGGGGAGCATTGCTTCGGATGCGCCGCGGGACGCGGTTCTTCCTGCGGCGGCGCGCTGGTATAAGTGTTCCACCGGGGGAAAAATAGGTTGACTCGACTGTCCTGGATTTTAAAATAATACCTGGCCTGAAGGCACTGTCCTGATGGAGGGTGAAGGTTTCGGCCGGAGCCGGTGGCCGAGGCGATTCACAGTTAGAGGGGTTATCCGGCTTTGGAGAGTTCATATGCAAAAATGGGGTGCGCTGATCGTTCTCTCTCTCTAATTCCTTGATCGCCGGAGCTCTTCCGCCCTTACCAGGACCAGCCCTGGACCTTGCCGTTGATCTGAATGGGGATGGAATTTCCGACTTCGGCGACAAGTACGCCTTCAACTACTGGCTTCTCCTGGGAGGTGACCTCGGGACCGCGCTTTCAGCGGCGGAGGTCGGTAAGAACGGCACGATCGACCTCTCCAGGTTCTTCAGGTCCTCGGAGGCCTTGCTTGCGCCCAGAGTCGTGGAAGCGGAGCCCCTCCAGGAGTCGGCCGCGGCGGGGAGCGGGACCGCCTCGACCTGCCCCACCTCGGCGAGCATCCTTCCCCCCTTCGGCGAGCCCTCGACGCCCGCGAGTGTCTTTGCAAACTGCCAGGTGGAGTTCCGCTACCCGACGGGCGCCGAGATGGACTCGTTACAGGGCCTGTGGTGTGCCCGCGGCCTCTTTAGGGATCCTGCCAGCCTGGAGAATGGGATCGCCTTCTTGAATCTCTCCCAGGTTCCCCCAATGGACAAAGACGGGAGTATTCCGGTCTCGCCCACTCTGATCACAGAAGCTTCAGGCTTTGTGGCAGAAGACCTCGCTGTCCGGAGTATTCCCGCGGGTTTTACCCACACCTGCGGGGCAAATCCCCAGGACCTACACGCCATGTCGACCTGGCCTGGGAGGACTGCCGGGGGGGCCATCTGCAGGACGGAACGGTCGACCACGGGGATCTGTAATCAGCCGTGTGTAGAGATCAACGCCAGTTCAGATCACGGTGGGGAGCCCGTTCTGAAGAATCCCTGGGGAATTGACGTGGTCCGTAACGGCATGCCGGCTTGGATTGGATCGCCGGAGGATGTCATTTTCTCAGACATCGATGAGCAAGGAGTGAAGGTCCGCAGGGGAATCATAATAACGGCGTGCAAAGGAGGAGTTGGAAATGTTGTGACCACTCTCCATCTGTTCGGCCCTCCCGTGGTCAAGATATGGGGCCTGGCGCTCGGCGATTTCAAGGGAACCGGCGTGTTTGGAGCCTATTATGTCGCTCAGGTTACGAGCGGCTCCGGCCCCAGGACGGTTCGGAGGTTGATCCAAAGCGGGAGTCAGCTCCTGGATCAGCACTTTGCGACCCTGACGTGGCTTGGGGCGAATCAGGCGCGATCGATCGCGTTCGATCCCATCTCGGGCGATCTCTTTGTCAGCGAGGACCAGGCGGTCAATCTGTCCGGAACGCAGGCGAGGATCTGGCGGATCAACGCGTCGGGCACGGTCCGCTTGTTCGGAAAGAACTTCAACAAGCCGAACGGCATCGCCTTCCACCCCTCCGGGGTCCTGTTAGTGGCCGAGGAGGCGGCCCAGACGGGCACTGGAAACGTTCTCGCCGCCGGGGGCTGGAGGAACCTCTTCAAGCGGGGCGATGCCAATGGCGATGGCGCCGTCGATATCTCCGATCCCATCGTGATCTGGAACTGGGTGAACCAAAGCGGGCCGGCGCCGGAGTGTCTCGATGGGGCGGATGCCAACGACGATAGCAAGGTTTTGGGAGATGACGGCGACCTTATCGCCAACTTCCTCTTCATCGGCGGTCCCGCGCCGCCGGCACCGGGCCCCTTCACCGCCGGTCGTGACCCGACCGCTCCCTCATCGGCAAGCGCCGGATCGCGCCGGCCGGCGAGGAGTTCCACGCCGCGACCATCTATTTCGATGTCCTCGAGAGCGCCGCCGAAATCAGCGAGACCAGGATCGAGTCCCGTCCGGTCGGCGGCAGTGCGGGGAATCCCTTCGTCATCGTCCGCCACCTCTCGGGCAACGCCGCCGAGCGTGTGGAGGTCCGGGGGGAGTTCGGCGCGGTCGAGATCGGCCGCGGCGTCTGGCGATCCGCGCCTCGCCCCGGACGCTCGCGGGCGATGCCGACTGGAGCGGCGAGTTCGATGTTTCCGACCCGATCTCGGTCCTGGGCTACCTCTTCCTGGGCAATCAGGAGCTTCTCTGCCTCCCGGCGGCAGATTACGACGGCGACGGCCAGCTCATGATCACCGATCCGATCCGCATGCTCGGCGTGCTATTTCTAGGCGACTCGCCGCCCGCCGCAAGCGCTGGCGGGCTGGTCGACTGCCGGTGAGGAGCTGACACCATGAAACGATCGACCTTCCTTCTATTCGCCGTTTTCTGCGCCACGTGTTTTAACGATGCGGTTCGGGGGAGCAATTCAAACTTCAGGCGCGGGGACTCGAACCTAGACGGCGCTCTCGACGTGAGCAACGCGATCCAAACGCTCTTTTTTCTCTTCCTCGGCGTGGGCAGGCCCCTGCGCTGCGAGGACGCCGCCGACTCAAACGATGACGGGAAGGTGGACATCACTGATCCGGTCTATTCGCTGGGATTCCTTTTTCTGGGCCGCCCCCCGCCGCCTCCGCCATTTGGCGAGTGTAGTCCGGATCCCACGCGCGACGCGCTCGGCTGCGCGGCCTTCGCCGGTTGTGAACCTCCGCGGATATTCGGCGAGCCAGCCAGCTACGACGCTGGCTTTGGTAATTTGCCTTCCCCCACGACTGGCGATCTCGCACTCGGCGATCTTGACGGAGACGGTGCACTCGATCTCGCCGTGGTAAACCAAATAAGCGACAAGGTTTCGATCCTGCTGGGCCATGGAGATGGCACCTTTGGTGAAGCGGCCGGCTACGGTGCGGGCGGTTTTTCCTTTTCCGTCGCGCTTGGCGATCTTGACGGAGACGGCGCGCTCGATGAATAAGAAATGATGCGCCCCCCGCACAGTCTCTCCAACCGCCTTCCTGAACCGAGAAACCGGCGAAAACCGCCGGTTTTTCAATCGGACCAGGAACCTCCGAGATCCTGCCGACGAATCTCCACCATAGCGACCCTGTGGATTTCTGCCCCAAGCTCGAAGACAATACGGGGATGAAGGGAGAGCGCCTGTGATCGACCTGCTCGTGAAGCTTGGTGGAGTGTGCTTGGCGTTCGGGCTGGCCGTGGCGGCGGCCGACGCCAAAGGCCAGGACAAGCCGGCCACCCCCGTGGAGCAGTACCAGGCGCTTCTGAAGGAACGCCAGAATGTGCCCGAAGATTTGTCGAAAGCCAAGAGCGACGAGGAGCGCAAGAAGGTCCTGGCGCGTGTGGAGAATCTCCCGCTGAGATTCTTGGCGCTGGCCGAGGCAAATCCGGAGGACCCGATCGCGCTGGAGGCGCTGATCCAGACGGTCTCATGGGTGAACTCGACTGCCTTTCCGGCCGGCGGCAAAGACAGCCCGGGGGACAGGGCCCTGGCGCTCTTGTTGCGCGACTACGTTCGCAGCGACAAGCTCGGCCTGGTCTGCCAGCAGATCGTCTTTGGTTTCCATAGGAGCCACGAGACGTTCCTGCGCGCGGTCCTGGAAATGAACCCGCTCCGGGAAGTCCAGGCGCTCGCCTGCCTGTCGCTCGCCCAGTTCCTTAACGACCGCCGGCACCGGCTCGACGTGCTCC
>JACQVS010000138.1 GCA_016209605.1 Planctomycetota bacterium | reverse complement strand
TCCCTGGCACGGTAAACCCCACCCGGAGCAAGGCCAAATAGGGGAGGAGAGGTGGCCCGCCTCGCGCCGCCTCCAGTTTACTGGAAGCGGTTATTCGACTCCCGGGTAGGCCGCTCGAGATGAATGACCGGGGGTTCGTCGGCTGAACTTCAAGTCCAGCCGCCGATGAACAAAATCCGGCTTACGATCCGCTGGCAAAACGGCCGCTTCCAAGGCGTAAAGCCGAGGAAGCGGCCAATTCTGTTCCATCTGAATTATTCCGTCTTGGTCCCGCAATCGCCGCAGAACTTGGCTCCCGCCGCCAGTTCCTTGCCGCATTTGGAGCAGAACTTCTTGGCGACGGCCGGCGCCTTCTCGGCTGCCGGAGCCGCTGTTCCCGTAGCTGCCGCTGTTCCCGTAGCTGGTAGCGCCGCGGGGGCCTCAGGCGCCGCCGGCGTCGCGGCGCTCCCTCCCGCCGGGGTCGCCTTCTTGAGCTCGCGGGTGCGGTCCTGGAGGATCTTATCGACCCTGGGGAGCATGTCCCGGAAGGCCTGGTCCAGCGCCAGGCGGAGGATCAAGCCCTTGTTGTCCTCATCAATCTGAAGGTCGGCATCCGCCTCGGCGTTGGCGCCGAGGATCTCGATGCCGAAGGCGCCGATGCTGTCGGTGCGCTTGTAGTCGGAGTGCTTGGCGGCGGCCACTTTTCCGGAAGTGGACTCCACCAGCCGGATGTCGACGCCGCATTCCGCGGTGATGGTGGAGTCCTTGCGCTTGAAGTCGAAGGCGCCGAGGCTGCCGGCGTAGGGGACGGGGATATTGCCGAGCCCGAAGCCGCGTTTGGCCTTTTCCGCCTTGACCCGCAAGTTGGTGACCTTGCCAAGGAGGAGGTAGTCGACGCCGCGGACCTGGCCCGATTTGGCGAGCTCCTCGGGCTTGACGATGCCCTCGAGGCCCTGCTCCTTGAGGAGCTGGATGAGCTGGGCCCGCTCGATGACGTCGAAACGATCCGAGTTGACGGCCAGGGTGGTCATCTGGTCGGCCGCCACCTCGTTGAGCTGCGCGGTGCTTCCCGCTCCGGAGCTCTCGAACATCGGCACCCCCACCTGCGGCTTTTCAATGCCGGGAGGCGGCGGCGAGTAGACGCCGACCTGAGCGGTCAGCGTCTGCTGCCCCGCCGTCTCGCTCGAGGTGGCGCAGCCCCAGAAAGTGGACATACCGAAAAGCAAGCCAACGATCGACACGGACTTGAAAAATGCCGTTCTCATGAATTCCCTCCCAAGGTTTTTAAAGAAGCCCGGCTGTACAATTCCCCTTCCGAGCATTTTGGTTGACAGGATACTTTCTTCCGAAATCATCTCGCTTGTCCTACCCTTCCTCTCGTTCAGGCAGGTACAAGATGCGCATACAGTTCTTGCACTGTATCAGATCGCGGCCGATCATCAACTGGGTGATGAGCTGCGTGGTGACGCTCATGTGGCAGCCCTGGCAGACGTTGTTTTCCACCGCCGCCAGAGCCGCGTCGCAGTAGCGCCCGAGGATGCGGCTGTACACCTCCAGCGCGTCCGGCGTGATGATTTGAGCCTTTTCAGCGCGCTTTTTTTCGAGGCCGTTGGCGCGCTCGGCCAGCTCCTTGAGAAAGCCCTGCAGCTCCTCCTCCTTGACCTTGAACTCCTTTTCCACCGCCGCCAAGTTGTCGATGGCCGCCTTTTTCTCTTCATTGAGGCTGTCGATCTCCGCCATCTTCATGAGGATGGCCTCCTCCGCCTTGCCCATCCTCTCCTTCAAGCGCTCGATCTGGTCGCGCAGCACCTGGTACTCCTGGTTGCTCTTGGCGGTGTTCAAGGCGACCTGGACCTTTTCCAGGTCGGCCTGGTCCTTTTTCAAGTCCAGCTCGGCGCGGTCGCATTCCAGCTTGATCCGCTTGATTTCCTGCTGGAGGTGGTCCAGCGCCTGCTTGGCCTGGATCCCCATGGCGCGCTCCTTCTCCAGCTCTTGGGGCCGCGTCCTCTTGAGAGCGGCAAGCAGTATCAGCTCGGTGTCGAGGCTCTGCAGGCCCAGCAAATCCTTCATCAAGTCGTTCATCGGTGCTCCCGCCGAATTCGTTTCTGACTCGGCCAATAAAAAAACCGGCCACTTTCGTGACCGGTACTTGATCTTCCGCCTGCTCCGTGCCAGCCGCCGGCGCGGGCAATCCAGCCGCCGGCCGCAGGCATTCCAACCCCTGGCGCGGGATGCTCCGGCACAGAGAAGGCGTTTTCGAATGATTTACTTTCTTTGAATTTCACGCCGTCAATTGGATATCGTCTCTAAAAAACCTTCCAGCAGGCGGCTGCGGATCGGATGCTGCAGCTTCCGCACCGCCTTGGCTTCGATCTGCCGGACCCGCTCGCGGGTCACCTTGAAGATCTTGCCGACTTCTTCGAGGGTGTAAGTGTACCCATCCCCGAGGCCGTATCTCAACTTAATAATTTCCCGCTCCCGGTATGTCAAGGTGTTCAGGACCTCTTCCAGCTTCTCCTTGAGCATTTCGTTGGCGGCGGTGTTGATGGGCGACTCGGCCCGCTGATCCTCGATGAAGTCGCCGAAGAAGCCATCATCGCCTTCGCCGATCGGACGGTCGAGAGAGATGGGATGCTTGGAGATCTTGATGACCTTGCGCGCTTCCTCATCGGAAATGCCCAGCTCCTGGGCGATCTCCTTGATGGTCGGCTCCCGCCCGTTCTTCTGCACCAGCTTCTTGGTGGCGTTGCGAACCTTGCTCATGGTCTCGATCATGTGCACCGGAATGCGGTTGGTGCGCGCCTGATCGGCGATCGACCGGGTGATCGCCTGGCGGATCCACCAGGTGGCGTAGGTGGAGAACTTGTAGCCGCGGCGGTACTCGTACTTTTCCACCGCCTTCATGAGCCCCGTGTTCCCCTCTTGAATGAGGTCCAGAAAAGACAGCCCCCGGTTGCGGTACCGCTTGGCAATGCTCACCACCAGGCGCAGGTTGCCGCCCGACAGCTTGCGCTTGGCGGTCTCGTACTCGACATACCACTTGGTGATGGTGTCAATGCGCCGCCGCAGGTCTTCCATGCACTCGAGGGCAAGAAGCTCGCACTCCTGCAGGCGCGTCTCCAGCTCGGTCAGGCGGTCCTGCTCCTCCTTGCGGAGGCGGCGCTTGCCGCGCTTGCGGGCCGCATCGATCTTCTCCGCCTCGGACTTGACCTCCTCCATGCGGCGGTAGAGGTTTTGGATTTCGGTGCGCAGCTGGCTGACGATGTTCTTCTTGAGGTTGAGCTCGCCGATGAGCACGCCGCCCTTCGAGTTGCGGGTGCGCACCCGCTGCAGCAGCTTTTGCTTGTACTTCTCCGACAGCTCGCCGTTCAGGATCTTGGCGTAGTCACGGCAGTTTTCGTGGTAAAGCTTCTTCAAGGTGTCGAGGTTGCTGGTGATGAGCTGGCAGACTTCCTCCTTGCTCAGCTCATCCTTGTCGTTCGATGAGGAGGTCACCTTGACGGCCTTGTCGAGGGCCAGATCCCCCTTGAGGATGTCCTCCAAAACCTTGATCACCACCCCCTGGGCCAGCCCCATGCTGAAAATCTGCTTCTGGAATCGCTGCCGGGCGATTTCGATCTTCTTGGCAAGGAGGAGTTCTTCGGCTCGAGTGAGGAGAGGGATTTCCCCCATCTGGGTGAGGTACATTCGGACGGGATCATCGATCTTGTCAGGGATGCCATCGAGGTCATCCTTCTCGGGGCTGACCTCAGGCCCGGAAGCGGGCTCTTCGCGGATTTCGATGCCATGAGCGTCCAGGGTGGCGAAAATTTCGTCGACGCGATCCGGCGAATTGCACTCTTCCGGGAAGATCTCGTTGAACCGATCGTAGGTCACAAAACCTTGCTGCTTCCCTTCCTCGATCAGGACTTGAAGTTTTTCCTCAATGCTGCTTTTCATTCAAAAATCCCTTTCTAACATGGGGTCTCGTTCACAACTCATAGTCCGCAACCGCGTCATTTCTTTCAATATCTGGAGGTATTCTCTTTCTCCGGCCAGGCTGGCGGCGACGTCGCCCATGGATCGGGCTTTGGCTTTCACCCCCTCCAGCTCCCGGAGGCGCTTCTGGAGCTCGAGGCGCCGGATTTCCTTCCGGCAGCGGAACCACAGCGCGGCGACTTCTTCCACCTCGAGGGTGGCCGGAGGGCCGTCTTTCCCCTCCCCTGCCAGGCTCGACTGTTCGATCCGCCCCAGCAGTCGGACCAGGTCGGGCACGACTTCCGGATCGCGCAGCTCCCTGGGGAGCGACTCCAGGTTGAGGCCGCTGGACTGGAGCTGCTCCCCGATGGCCTCGGCAATCGGCTTGAGCCTCGGCTCCTGGAAGAATCCCGCCGGCAGCTCCCTCCACCGCTGGCCGGCGCCAGCAGGATCGGCCAGGAGGCACTCCAGAACGATCTCCTCCAGGCTGGGATTCTCCGCCGCCTTCCCGGGGATGGAGGGCCGGGCCGCGGATTGATCCGGCGGCGGGATTACGGCGCCGCGCTTTTCCTCCACGGAACGCTGCGGCCATGGCCTTTTTGCCGCGTCGAACGGCTTGGCCCGGCCGGTGAGGGTCTTCAAGCGCTTTTCCACATCTTCCGGTTCGATCCCCAGCTTCTCCGCGAAGCTCTGCAGGTAAAGCTTGCGGGCCACCACGTTGGGAACCTTCATGAGGAGCTGCAAAACCTCATCGAGGGCGCGGGCCGTCGATCCGGCGCCGCGATCCCCCGCTCCCAGGGCCCCCACCGTCCGCTTCCACTTGAATTCGAAGATTCCGATGGCCTCGGCATCCAGACGGCGGCGGAACTCCGCCCCCCCGAGCTCCAGGATGGCGTCGCAGGGATCCTTGCCGTTCACCACGGTGTAGACGCGCACCTCGAGGTCCTCGGCCACCAGCAGGGAGATCGACCGCTCGGCGGCGCCTTGGCCGGCCAGATCGCCATCGAAGACCAGGTCGACCCGCGGCGCCAGGCGCCGCAGCCGGCGGGCGTTGTCGGCGGTGAAGGCGGTTCCCAGGCTGGCGGCAAAGAACTCCAGCCCCTCCTGGTGGGCCATGATGGCGTCGGTGTAGCCTTCGACGATGGCCACGCGTTTTTCCTTTTCAATCGCCGCCCGCGCCTGGGGCAGCCCGTAAAGGCTCTGGCCCTTGTCGAAGACCGCCGTCTTGGGGGAGTTCAGGTACTTGGGCTGCTCGTCCCCCAAGGTGCGGGCGCCGAAGCCAATGACCCTCTTCTGGCCATCGGCAATGGGGAACATCACCCGGCCGCGAAAGTAGTCGTATAGCCGGTTCGAGCTGGAACCCGCGGCATCAGCCGTGCGCCCCAGCCCGGCAGCCAGCAATCCTTCGCGGCTCACCCCTTTGGCCAAAGCATGGCGGAGAAAGCCATCCCACTCGGGGAGCGAGTAACCGAGCCTGAACTTCTCCCACATGACCGGGCGGAGGCTGCGGCGGTTGAGGTAATCGCGAGCCACCTGGCCGCGCGGGTCGCTCATCAGCAGGCGATGGTAAAACTCCTCGGCGCAGCTCAAGGCCTCGTAAATGGCCGTCCGGTTTCCAGGGTTGTACCGGCCCCCTCCTGGCGCCGCATATTCGAGGATCACGCCGGCCTGGCGCGCCAGGAGGCCCACCGCATCGTTGAAGTCCACCTTCTCCATCTGCCGGACAAAGGTGAACACATCGCCCGCGGCCTTGCAGCCGAAGCAGTGGTAGACCTGTTTTTCGGCATCGACGTAAAAGGAGGGAGTTTTTTCGCCGTGGAAGGGGCAGAGGGCGCGAAGCCTCCTTCCCGCCGGCTGAAGGAGGACATTGTAGTTCCGAACGAGGTCCTCCAGACGGATCCGATCGCGGACCTCACGAATTTTTTCGTCTAAAATGTACGCCATGCCAACCCACGTTCCCCGCTCCAGGGGCCGTGATTGTCCGGAACATGGGACCCGGATTTTCCAGGCTCCACGCCCCACCAACATTCCACGCCAATCCACCACCCCCTGGAGAAACAGGGCAGCGTCTAGCCAGCCTTATCCAAGGCCAACACCGCCTTTCTCCTCACTTGTGAAATTGGCACATTCCAACGCGCTCCCGCGCCCTTCCGGGGGACTCCCAATTGGTCAAGAAATCCCAACTCGTTAGCGTTCCAAGAAATAAAATGTAAAAACCAGGCTCAAAAGGATGACGCTCCAGCCGGAAATCGGCCTCGCCACCTTCCCCGGCCTGGTTAGGCGCTTGTTAGCTAGAAATAAAAATAACCGAACAATTTTAATTGGTATCTTACCTCAAGTCAAAATAAAATTTTATGGAATTTTAACGATTCTGAAACCTTCCCGGTTACAGGTCGCTTCCTTGCCCCCCCACCCGATCTCGTGGTTGGGGGACCTTTCGAGCCAGGGCCATGAAGGCCTCCGGGGGGAGGTCCTCCGGCCGGTCCTCGGGTTGGACCTCCATCCATTGTACCGCCTCCCGGCTCGCGGGGATGCCTAAAAATTCCCGCAACCGGCCGCCAATCTGCTTGCGCCGCTGGGAAAAGAGGCGCTTCACCCAGGAGCAGAATCTCGGAAATTCTTCCGCCGTTCCCAGCGGCCTGGCCCGCGGCCGCAGGCGCACCACTCGCGAGGTCACCTGGGGCGGCGGGCGGAACGCCCCCGGGGGCAAGGTCCAGAGCGGCTCGACCTCGGCCCAGTATCCCAGGATCAGGGTCGCCGGGCCGTAGTCCTTGGTTCCGGGCCGGGCGCTCAAGCGGTCCGCCAGCTCCTTTTGAAGGGTCACCACGCCCAGCGGCAAACACAACCGAGGGGAGAAAAGGTTCAAGAGCAAGGGGGTGGCGATTTGATAGGGCAAGTTGGCCACCAGCTTGAACCGTTCCAGGTCTCCAATGGCGCTGGCCACCTCCGGCACCAGGTTTCCCTTTCCATCCAGGAGGTTCCAGGAGAGGAGGCGCACGTTTGCAAAACCGGCCAGCTCCTGGCGGGCGAACTCGACCAAGCGCTCATCCACCTCCAGGGTGACGACGTGGCCGGCGCGCTCGGCCAGAACACGCGTGAGCGTCCCCGCCCCCGTTCCGACCTCCAGGATCCGGTCGGCCCGCGAGAGCTGGGCGGCCGCCGCAATCGCTTCAAGAATCCTGCGGTCGGTCAAAAAATGCTGTCCCAGGCTTGGGCGCAGGACGAGCCCGGCCCGCTTCAAGCGCTGGAAAAGGCCGGCCTCAGGGCCTCGACCTCCCGGCAGATCACGGCCCAGCCCCTCCTTCTTCCGGCCCCTCGCCGGGCTTTTTTTATGGCGAGACGGCTTCCTCTTCAGAGCTCTCCCCAAACTTAAGGACTCGAAACAGCAGGATATCGGTTTTCGGGCTCAACCAGGCCTCCTCGGGGAGGCCGGCCTTCAAGCAGGTTTCGCACAGGAAGCGATCCCCCTCCCAGCCCCACCGCTCCGCCACCTGCGGCAGGAGCAAGCCGCTGCGCTCCCCTTGCCGCAGATAAACGCCGTGCTCCCCCGGCTTGAGGAAGCTGGCCTGCCGGTCGCGCCGATCCAGCGGCACCGGCACCAGCTCGCCCAGAACCGAGATTTCGATGCGCAGGGAAGGGATTTCGTATGGCTCCACGGGATCAAACCGGGGGTCCCTGGTGGCCGCGGCGGCCGCCATTTCCCGGGCCGCTTGCCAGAGCGAATTCCTGGTTTGAAAGAGCCCGATGCAGCCCCGCAAGCCTCCCTCGCGGTAAAGGGTGATGAATATCCCCGCCGGCAGCTTCAGGGCGCCGCTCTCCAACTCACCCGGCAATTCAGGCCCCGGCGCTGGCGGCCCCCCGGCCACCGCCCTCTCCACCTCGGCCCGAGCCAGGTTCAAGAGGGCCATCTTCTCCTCCTCGGAAAGCGGCGGAGGAGGAGGGACTTGTAACCAGCTAGGCTCGGGAGTTGTTGACATTCACGACCGTTTTTAAATCTTCGTGCCGCCGCGGAAGATCTCCACCCGGCGGTTCCTGGCGCGGCCTTCCTTGGTGCTGGCGGTGCTGGGATCGGTCGGCTTCCGGTCACCGTAGGAGTGGACGACCATGTGAGATTCCGAAATTTTGTGCTCGTTCCTCAGGAAATCAAAAACCATGTAGGCGCGCTCGAAACCGAGGCGCGTATTGGTCCCCCAGCGCTTGAAGGTCTTGTCCAGCGGCACATTGTCGGTGTGGCCGATGAGGTGGAAAACCTCCCCGGGGTACTTGGTCTTGAGCAGGTTGGCCAGGCGGTTGAGGGTCTGCGTGGCCCCCGATTTGAGGGTGGCTTCTCCGGAGTTGAACAAAACCGCTTCCTCCATGCTGATCGAGCCGGTCACGGGGTCATAGGAGACGCCTTCACCCACTTCAGCCGCATCCTTCTCCGTGAAGCGAATCGCAGCGCCCCCTGGCATTTTTTCCAGCTGATCCAGCTGGTCCTGCATCTGCCGGATGAGTTGCGTTTTCGCGGCCAGCTGCTCGCGCAAGGCCTGCTCGGTCATCAGGCCGGCTTTGTCCCCACCTCTTATCCTGGCCAGCTCACGAGCCACCATATCGTACTTGGCGGTGAGGTCGTTGTTGACCTTGACGGCCTGCTCGTGATTGCGCTTCAGCTCCTCGTAGGTCTGGTAGGGGACGCAGCCAATGACCAGAAGACCCAGTAACAAGACGCCGCAACGAAGCAGATTCGCGTTCATCTTCTCTTCCCTTCTTGATTCCTGAAAGCCACTCTCGCTGTCCCAGGCTCGATCTTCCCCCATCACTTCGGAGGATCAAACCTTCCTCGGGACAGAAAAACCAGAAAACCAAATGACCAATTGGAAAAAATTTCGATACACTATATCTTGACAAGCCGGTTCTGTAAAGGGCCAAGTCGACATCTTTTTTAGCCGCGGTATCACTTTGATCCCAGCATGTCCGCGATCGACTCGACCGCCCCCCGCAAGGGGTTGTAGTCGGTGATCCACTGGTAGGTGTCCTCGCCCCCTCTGGCCGGTTGCGCCAGCTTTTCCGGCAAACCCGGGGTATAGAAAAAGACATGGGTGAGGATGGCGATCGGCGCCAGCAAGGCGAGGCCGGTGACGAGCATGATCGAGGTCATCACCGGGTGCCCCTTCACCCGCTTCATCTGCAGGACCCGGGCGCCGCCGCCGCGCAAGAGGGTGGACGCGGTCGCTTCCGCGGCCAGGTCCTCTTCCGAGGCCGGCGGCAGCTTGAAGCTTTCGTCCTCCTGGGTCACCTCCAGGACGTCGGTGTCGAGAATGGTGTCGTCGGAGAGATTCCCCTCCAAGGTGATGTCATCGGAGCCAGTCGCCGACGCGGGCAATCTAGTCGCCGGCGCGGGCAATCCGGCCGCCGGCTTGGCGCTGCCGACCGGCGTCCCCGGAACCGGGGTGGCCGATTCCGTGCTGACCTCTTCCTCGAGCAGCCCATCGAGGTTGAGGACCGTGTCCTCGGCCGCCGACTCGGTGAGGTCGAGGGGCTTGGGCTCCGCCGTGCTTTCCACGGCCTCCAGGGACACCTCCGCCGGCTCCATATCGCCCGCCGATTTGGCCGCCTCCTTGCCGGCCTTGGACCCCTCGCCCAGCGCCAGCTCCGGAATCTCCAGGTCCTCGAGGTTGAACTCCTCGGCCTCGCCGGAAGCGGCGGCTTTCACCGGCTCGGCCCTGGGCTCTCCCTTTGCCGCGCCCTTGGCGGCTCCCTTTTCTGGGGCTGCCGCCTCTCCTGGCAGCTCCAGCCCTTCCAGGCTGATCTCCTCCACGCCATCGAGGAGGTCCATTTCCTCATCCGAGAGTATGATGGTCGGCTCGGTCTTGCGGTTCTTCTTGAACTTGGAGATCACCTCGGCCTTGAAGTAAAAGGTGTCGCCTTCCTTGATGCTGGCGATCTCGCCATCGGCGACCAGCTTTTCAAGCTCATCTTCCGAGATTTGCAGTTCACGGCAAGCTTCCTGGAAGCTCAAACGGTCTTTCTTCTTGTCACTCACGGCTGTATCCTCTGGTTGGCTGAAAGAACTTCGAAAAAACTTATTTCTTCTTCTGCAATTTGTTGACGGCATCCTTGATCTGCTCGACGGTGTGCGACTTCCCGCCGGTCATGGCGTACTCTTCCACTTGCATGTCGTACTGGATGTCCCGTCCCGCCCGAAACTCGAGCTTGTTGTTCGGCCCGAGGAGGTACACCAGCAGCTTTTGCCGGGCGGGCTCGTAAATCCAGAATCCATTGGCGTCAGCCCCCTGAATGGGCCCGGTTCCAACGCCGATGGTGCCGACCGCGGCAGTGCCTCCGCCGCCAATCTGGCCCAAAACCACGGGGGTGGGGCCCAAGAAATTTTGCAAAACCAGGACCAGGAGCAAGGTGGCGACGACCGACAGTAATGCAATGAGGATATTTTGACGCATCGTTTCTCCCACTTGTGAAAGAAATCTGAAAAATATTACCAATACACGCTCCTTAACTATCCGGCCACGGTCATCGGCCCAGAAGCCCTTGAACTCGCTGGTCAAAAGATCCGGTCCAAGGACGGGCCAACGAACGGGGTGGCACGGGCGCGCTGGTTTGAGGTCTCGAAAATAATCCTTGAAAACTTGGGATCGATTTTAACATCAAGGGGGCCGGACTCCAAGCGGAATCTAATCGAGAGCCGCCAGCGCCCGATCCTCCTCCTCGTCGCCCACCCCAGGGTCGGCCAGCTCCGGGTGCCTTTCGAGATAGCGCCGGGCTTCGCCGGCGAAATCCGGTTCCTCCCAGAAGCGTTCGGCCAGCTTCTGGACCGACTGGAAGCGCTCGAGGTCGGCCAGGGGGTTGCCGATACGAAAGTGCGGCCAGCCCGACTGCCGCACCCCCAGGAAGTCGCCGGGCCCCCGCAGCCGCAAGTCCTCCTCGGCGATGCGGAATCCATCTTCCGTCTGCGCCAAGACTTCCAGCCGGCGGCGGGTTTCCTCGCTCACCTTTCCCAGGCCGACAAAGCAGGTCCCCGGCGCGTCGCCGCGTCCCACCCGCCCCCGCAGCTGGTGGAGCTGGGCCAGGCCAAAGCGGCTGGCGTCTTCAATGAAGAGAACGGTGGCATTCGGGACATCGATCCCCACCTCCACCACCAGGGTGGAAACCAGGATCTGAAAGCGGTGGTCGCGGAACTGGCGCAGGCAGTTTTCCTTCTCGTCGGCGCTCAGGCGCCCGTGGAGGAGGCCGATCCGGTGCGGGTGGAACTGCTGTTCCAGACGCTGGTGGGCCTCTGTCGCCGCCGGCACCTCGAGCGCCTCGGACTCCTCGATGATCGGGTAGATGAAATAGGCCTGGCGGCCTCGATCCAGCTCGCGGGAGATGAATTCCAGGGCCCGGGATTTCTTGGCCGGCGGCACCAGGAAGGTGCGCACGGGGGCCCGGCCCGGCGGGCGCTCCCGCAGGATCGACAGGTCCAGGTCCCCATAGACGGTCAAACAGAGGGAGCGCGGGATGGGGGTCGCCGACATCACCAGGAGGTGCACCGCCTCCCCTTTCTGCCGCAGCCTGGCCCGCTCCCGCACCCCGAAGCGGTGCTGCTCGTCGATGACCGCCACCCCCAGCGCCTTGAATCGCACCCCTTCCTGGATCAAGGCATGGGTGCCGACGGCGATGTGGGTTTTTCCGGCCGCCAGGTTTTCCAGGATCCGGCTCTTCTCCGGCGGGGGGATCGAGCCGGTCAAGAGGTCGATCTTCAGCGCCGGATGCTGGCGCAGGAGTTCCAGGAAATGGCGATGGTGCTGCTCGGCCAGGACCTCGGTGGGCGCCATCAGCGCTCCCTGGCATCCGTTCCGCACCGCCACGAGCAGGGCGTAGAGGGCGATGGCCGTCTTGCCGGTGCCGACATCCCCCTCGAGCAGCCGGTACATGGGCACCTCGCCCTGCAAGTCCTGGACGATCTCCTCGATGACGCGGTTTTGATCGCCGGTGAGCTGGAAGGGGAGCACGGAGCGGATCTTCTGATCGAGGTCGGCCGGCGCCCGGAGCCGCCGGCCCCCGGCGGCGCGGAACCGCCGCCGCCGCAGGTGAAGCTGGGAAGCGAACCAGAAGTACTCCTCGAAGGCCAGCCGCTCCCGCGCCTCCTTCAAGGCGCGGCCGTCCTCGGGGAAGTGAACGTCCTGATACGCGTCCTTAAGGGTGGCCCCGCGGCCGGCCAGGAGGGCATGAGGCCCTTCCTCGAGCTCATCGAGGACGCCCGAAGAGAGCGCCGCGGCCATCCAGCGCCGCAGGATCCTCTGGGACAGGCCTTGGGTGGCCGGATAAATGGGGACGATGCGCCGCAGGTTCACGGAGGTCTCCTTGGGGGGAGAGCCGGAGCCGGATGGAGCCGCGGTCTCGGACCTTCCGGCCGGCTCGCTCTCCTCGTCCTCCGCTTCCTCCAGCTCGAACTCCGGGGCAAGCATTTGCAGCCGCCGGCGCAGCTTCACCTCGCCATAAAAGTAGCCCGTCGCCCCCGGCTTCAGAACCTCCAGCAAATAGGCCTGCTGGAACCAGACCAGCTGGATCTCCCCGGTGTCGTCGCCCAGACAGGCCTCGATGAGCGTCTTGCCGGTGCGGGACTGGCGCTGCCGCACCGCCAGAATCCTCCCCCAGACGGTGGTGCGCTCCCCTACCTCCAGAGCGCGGATGGTCTTCAGGTGGCGGCGGTCCTCGTACCGCCGCGGCAGGTGGCGGATGAGGTCGCCGAGGGTTTTCAAGCCCAGCCGCTCGAGCGCCTGGCGGCGGCGGAAGGGAATCCGGAGGGCCTGGTCGATGGGAAGGATTTGCTTGCGCACCACACCACTCGCTCGCCGGCCATGCCAGCCGCCGGTCAACACTCCCGGCTCTCCAGCAGGGCCTGAATCTCCTGAATGTCCTGGCGCAGCTGCAGGTCGGCCTCAAGCTGGGCGCGGATATTGGCTTCAGCGGAACGAACCGTGCTGAAATTGCGGTTGCTGAAAAACTTGCCGATCTCGGCCAACGAGTGGCTAGTATATCTCCGGGCCAGGTAAATTGCCACCTGCCGGGCCTTGGAGACGCTGCGGCCGCGGTTCGGCGAGCGGAGGACTTCCTCCGCGATCTGGAAATAGCCCCCCACGGCCTTGACGATCTGGTCGAGGTGGAGACGCCGCCCTTGCGGCCCGCTGAACTGGCTCCCCAGCAGCTCCCGGATTTTTTGCAGGTCGAGCGGCCCCTCCGCGGCCCCTCCGGCGAACTTGAGGTGGGCTCCGATCAGGTTGAGCGCACCGAGGACTTCGCGGACGTTGCCGCGCGCGCACTCGGCCAGCACCGCCAGGACGTCCTCGCCGACGGGAAGGCTCGCCTGCCGCGCGTAATGGCGGATGATCGCGAGGCGCGTCTCGTAATCCGGCCGCTTCAGCTCCACCACCAGTCCGGAGAGCAAGCGGCTCACCAGGGCCTCTTTCATCGAGGGGAGCTGCCGCGGCGGCTGGGTGCTGGCAATGATCAGCTGGCTTCCCGAGTTGAACAGGGCATCGAAGGTGTGGAGGAACTCTTCCTGCGTCTTTTCCTTGTTCACCAACAGCTGGAAGTCGTCGAGGATGAAGACGTCGAGCGAGCGGATCTGCTCGCGGAAGCGCTGGATGGTGCCGGCCTTCAAGCTGAGGATGAATTGATTCAGGAACCTCTCCCCCTCGAAGTAGCGCGAGCGCACATTGCGCTTCTGCCTCCAGAACTCGTAGTGGAGGCCCTGCAGGAGATGGGTTTTCCCCAAACCGGTCGGGCCGTGGATGAAGAGCGGATTGAAGATCTTTCCGGGGCTCCCGAGGACCTGGGAAACGGCTGAAAAGACCGTTTGATTGGAGACTCCCGTGACGAAATTCTCAAGAGAATGCGCGTACCCGGCCCGGTTGAAGCCGGCGGCCAGCCCGCCGGAGTCCGCGCGCGCGGGGGCTTCGACTCCAGCCGGCGCCGGCGCGGCGGGCGGCTCCTTCCGCAAGGCCGGATCGATGATGCCATCCTGCTTCCGGCGCAGCTCCTGGAAGAGCCCGGCATCAACGCGCAGCTTGATGATGAAGCCGCGGTTGAAGCTCCGGCGCAGGATTTCGTGAATTTCCACCAGGTACTTTTTTTCGATCCACTCCAGAACGAAGCGGTTGGGAACCCCCAGATGGATAGTATCGCCCTCCTGGCTCAAGAACCGGATCATCCCCAACCAGCGCTGGATGAGCGAAGACTCTCCCCCAAAACCGTTTTGCAAAGCCGCTTGTATCTCCGACCAGATCGACTGCACTGGACAAGCTTCCATCAGACGCCACCCTGAGCAAGAGATCGAGGAATGATCGAGGAAATGGAAGCCCGTGGGCCGGCGGCAATGCGGCCGTCCGCTTTTTGGCGGCTCGCGCCGCAGAGGCTCGGCGTTTGTGGAGCCATTTGGAGAAGGGACGGGCGGCTCGGGAAGCGTCCCTGCAATCAGCCGGCATGTTCAACCGGCCAGGCAGCCTCCCCGGTCACGAAAAAGGTCGTTCATGGACCGATCCGTGAAATACCTCACCCTCCCGCACGCTTCTTCTGGCGCTCGAATCCGGTGGCCGTGGCGTTCGCAGGGATATCCCCATCGGGTCCATTATCCATATCCCGGATTACTCCCACGTCCGAGGTCGGACCGGTCAGAAGAAGACAGGCTTTGGTCTACTGAATGACTCTCTCCACTCCCTTTTCTATTTTCCGCCGCACGATGCGGCGGCAAAAAGCATCCTTCGAACCCGACTCGAATTTTTTCCATGCCCTCCCTCCCGGCCATTATCCTGGTCAAGCGGCGGGCGCCGGCTCGACCCACGGAAGAAAGCGCATTTTCTTAAATCGGCTGAAAATGTTTACAGTCCGGTTTACCTCTTCCTTTTTGAGATAGTGAAATGTTAATATTATACAAATTGACCTTTTCAGAAATTTTCATTGCTCCCTCCGGCGGGAGGCCCCCCGGGTAATCCCGGTGCGAGTTTGAAGTCGATCCCCCCTCTCACCTTCACGCCCGCCATGGCACCACCGAAGTCCTTGATTCAATATTACTTATAATTTTCAGAAAAGTCCCGAAAACGCCCCCTTAGCCGGACTGGTTCCTCACGGCTAAGGGTTTTCCAACGATTTCTTCTTCCGAAAGTGCCTGAATGGTATCAAACGCATTCCAAAATGTCAACATGAAACTGGCGACCCATACAATACCCTAGCGCCGCACCAACAAAAACTTAAACCGCCGCCCTCCTTTAGAGCCTGCGCCAGCCGCTTTATACTCTATATCCGAAACATCTTCGCAGCCTGCGGAGATTTTTTGTGATCATCCACCGCGCTCTAATTCGCTTTGCGTCTTACCTTGGCGTTCTTGGCGTCTTAGTGCCGGCTTTCTTAAATCTTTGTAGGGTGATGCCGGCGCTTTTGTCTCCTGGCATCGTTGCGCTCGCTCGTTGATACTCCGTCCCGTATCAACTC
>JACQVS010000137.1 GCA_016209605.1 Planctomycetota bacterium | reverse complement strand
TTGTTGAGGACCTGGCCGCTGTCGGCGTCGACGCCCCACTTCCTCTCGTACTCGTCCTTGTAGTCGTCCTGGGGGTTGTCGACGTCGGCCATGGCGTCGGCGCCCGCGGCGCCGCCGATGCCGCCGATGGCCGAGCTCAGGAGCGTCCCGATCACCGCCGCTCCCTCGAACGCGACCGTACTCTCTGCCGCCCCCAACTGGTCCGCCAGGGCGAGCGCGAAGCCCGCTGTGACGCCGCCGATGATGAGATACGTCAAGGACACGATGGCGTCGGTGACGTCCATTTCGCCGTCGTCATTGACGTCGCCGGCATCGGGGCAGTCGCCCTTCTCCCGGCCCACGAAGAGCACCTCGAGCGTTTTAATGGGATCGGAGATGTCCAGAGCGCCGTCGCCGGAGTAGTCCCCGCGCTTGAACTTGCGCTGGCTGGCCACCGTTCCCGCCATCCCCAGGCTTTCGTGCGGTCGGCAGAAATACGGGCAGACCATCGGTTGGTCGAAGGTGAAATAGAAGTGCGGCTTCTGATCGGAGGACTCGACGTCGAAGAGGAGGCCGGGGTCGTCCTCGGGGGCGGAGGACCGGCCGCTGGTCACGGTGTGGACCATCTCGCCGGGCTCGTGCTCCCAGTGGACGGTGTCGCCTTCGAAGATGAAGAGTTGCTCTGGGATGTAGACGTTGTCGACCACCCCGACCCGGAAGGTCAAGGCGTCCGAAAGGACGATGATGGTTCCCGCGCCGCCCGACTGCTCGTTGAGGCGGTCGAAGAAGGAGTAGTCTCCGGGAGTGGAGAACTGGTGGCTGAATGAGGGGTGGGCGGCGTCGACCGGCGCTTCAAACAGCTCGCCCGGATGATCCTCCGGCCGGGAGGAGGCGCCGCTGGCGACGATATGCGAGCCTGCCTTCCACACCCAGGTCACCGTTCCGCCCGCCGGGATGGACACGGTGGTGGGGATGAAGGCCCGGTTGAACATCTCGACCACCGCCTCCGAGGGCGCTTGCGCCGGGAGCGCGGCCCGGGCCAGCGCCGCCAGCACCCAGCCGGCAAGCAGCCAGAGGTTGAAAAAGCGGATACCGGTGATCATGAGCCTATTCTACCAAGACCCACGACGAAATTCCCTTTCCGGCTTCCGCTCCGTCCGGTACAATTTCTGGTTTATAGAGAGAGCCCGGACCAAATAAATGTGTACCAGCGAACACGTGGCCTTCTAACGTGGCAGAAATATCGTCTCCAAAACGGGATAAATCCAAAGACTTGGCCCTGGTAGGGAAAATCCTGGCCGGAAAGTATCGGGTGTTGCGGGTTCTCGGGCAGGGGGGATGCGGCAGCGTCTTTCTGGTGGAGATCGTCGCCGGCATGGTGGGGGAGAAGCTGGCCTTGAAGATCCTCCCGGAAGAGCTTGGGCGCGAGGAACAGTTCCGCGGCCGATTCATCAACGAAATCCGCACGGCCATGCGCTTGGTGGAGCGTCACATCATCCAGATCCGCGATGTGGGGGTGAGCGAGGAAGGGCTGCTCTACTACACCATGGATTACTCCCCGGGCGTGACCCTGGCCGAGGTCCTGCAGAAAGAGGGGAAGCTGGGGATCGAGCGCTCCATCCAGCTCGCCGTCCGCGTGCTCTACGGCTTGCAGGCCGCCCATGCGCAGGGGGTGATCCATCGCGATCTCAAACCGGCCAACTTGATGGTGGAAAACCAAGGCGGCAAGGAAACGGTGCGCATCCTCGACTTCGGCATCGCCACGGCGATCCAGGCCCGCTCGGGGGGCGGCGGACTGGAGGAGAAAAAGACGGCCATGGGCGGCAGCCTCCACTACATGCCGCCGGAGCAGTTCCTGGGCGAGCGGCTGGGATTTTACACCGACCTTTACGCGGTGGGAACAATCCTTTACGAATGCTTGACCGGCCAGCGCCCGTACCACGGCAAAACCTTTCAAGAAGTCTTCGATGACATGAAGAGCCGGCCGGCCATCAACCCCGTCGAGTTCGCGCCGGAGCTGAAGGAGCATACCGGCCTCGTCAAGGTGGTGCTCAAGGCCCTCGAGCGCAACCCCGACAACCGCTACCAGTCGGCTCGCGAGTTCGCGAGCGAGCTGGTCACCTGCCTGAAGACCAGGGGGCAGCTCGAGGAGGTCCGAGGGGGCGAAGGGGCTGAAAGCGGTAATTCGGGCGCCGTGGCGGCGCGGCCGGGCCCGACGCCGCCGGCGGCAGTCGAGCCCCTCAAGAGGCCGGTGGCGCCCAAGCGGGCGAGGTCCAGGACCGCCCAGTTCCATCGCCGCCATCCGGTTGGGGGGTTAGCCCTGGTCATCGGGGCCCTGGCCTTCAGTGGACTCGTCATCGGCTATTTCATCTTTGGTCAGGAGCTCAAGAAGTTCCTGGGCTTCGAGCCGAGGGACGGCCAGCAAGGCAGCCAGCCGGCCGGTTCAGGCTCGTCCGCGCGCCCGGGGGACAAAAAGGCCTCCTCAGTCGACTCCCGTTCTTCCCAGGCCTTGAAAGAGGTTAAAAAAATCGACCAGCCTCCTCCCATCGATCCCCGGCAGCAAGCGCGCGAGGAGGCGCTGAAGAAATTCGCCGAGGCCCGGCAGGCCCAGCAGGATGGGGACTGGAAAAAAGTTCATGAGCTGTGCCTGAAGTCGATCCCGCCGGATCCCATCCTGGCGCAGGAGCCGGTTTTCGCCCAGGCTTACCGCTTGAAAGGCCTCGCTGAAGTCCGCCTGGAGAAGTGGGATGAAGCCGCCGATTCCTTGACCGCCGCCCTGGCCTTGCTTCCGATCGACGAGGTGGGCAGCGAGCTGCTCCTCGGCCTGGCGGACGCCCTGCTTAACTCCAAGGCCCCGGACGCCGAGGGGGCGAAGAGATATCTCGGCAAGGTCCTCGAGCTCGAGCCCGCCAACCGCGATGCTTTCGTCAAGCTGCTCAAGATCGCCGATGCGGAATCGAGCCAGGCTGAGGGCCAGGAGGCGGCGCTGGAGGAGATGACGAAGCTGATCGAGCAGGCGCGCGCGCGTAAAATCGACGATCCCCTGGTTGCCCAGCTCGCCAGGAAATATCTCGAAGATCTGCCCAGGCAGAGAGAGCAGTCGCGCCAGAAGCTGAAAGATGAAATTCTCGAAGCCTACAAGGCGCAGAATTATACCGACCTCTTGAAGAAGGGTGAGCCCGTTTATGAGGAGGATAACGATCTGGAGCTGGGATTGATGCTGGCGGAAGCCTACCGGGAGACCGGCAGGTATCAAGACGGCGTGCGGCTGCTTTTCGGCGTGGCGCAGAGAGTTCCGGCCGAACCTGCCTCTTATCTGCGGGTGGCCATGCAGTTTGGTCAGAGCTTCCTGGCGGCTTACGAGAACTCTCCCGAAAAAAACAAGGCAGATCTCGACAACGCCCTGGCGAACTTCAAGTCGGTCATGGCCTTGCTCGATGAAGGGCGCGGCGATGATCCGCGCGCCAAAAAGAAGCTCAAGGTCAAGGCCTCGGTCCTGCGCGCCCGGGTTTACGCTTACCTGGTTAACTGGGAAGAGCAGCGCAAGGACTTGAAGTTCATCGAATCGGAGGCCGACCGCAAGCAGGAGGCGGATTTTTTCCTGCACTCGGGGAAGAGCGGCTATCTGCTGGCGGAGCGGGTCTCCGAGAAGAGCAAGCAGGAAGCCTATCAACGGGCCATCGCCCTGCTCAACATTTACAACGAGAACGCCTTTCCGAGGAATCCGGAGGCTCACTTCCTGATCGGCTTGTCCTACCTCGGCCAGGGGAAGAACGACTCCGACTTCAAGTACGCCAACAACAATTTCAGCCAGGCGCTGAAGGCGGGCATGAAGACGCCCGAGCTGTACAAGTTCTGGGGGAAAGCGCTGGACAACTGGGGCCGCTTCGATGAGGCGGGGGAGAAGTACCGGGAAAGCTACGAGCTTTCGCCCAACGAGGAGGTCTGCGCGCTCAGCGTGATCAACTTCATGAGCGCCTTCAGCGACAAGAAGGATCCGAAGCACAAGAAGTCGGCCCAGGAAATCCTCACCAGGGGCCTGAACCAGCTGCCGAATCCGAAGCGGCTCAAGGATCTGCAGATCAAGTATGGATTGTAATAATTATTCTTTTTTCTGTCTTCAGAATCTTCGGCGCGCCTTCGACGCGCCGAAGATTCTGAAGACTTTGGCCGTTTCCCTTTCCATGCTTCTTTATTTTTCCTCTGCCCATCCCTCTTCCGGCGCTGATGCCCCGACCAAGCCGCCGGCGCTGCAGCCGGGCGATCTCATCCAGCTGATCGCGCCCGCCGGGCCGGCGAACGCCCGCGAGGCGGCCGAAGCGGTGCAAAACTTGACGCGGCGGGGCTATGTCGTTCAGGTGTCGAAGAACGCCGCGGAAAAGGACGGTTACCTGGCGGGCGCCGATGACCTGCGCGCCGCCGATCTCAACCAAGCCTTCGCCGATCCCAAGGTCAAGATGGTCCTTTGCCTGCGGGGCGGCTTCGGATCACCCCGACTCCTGGATCGAATCGATTACGAGGCCATCCGGCGAAATCCAAAAATTTTCGTCGGCTACAGCGACATCACCGCCTTGCTCGTCGCCCTCCGCCAGAAGGCCCATCTCGTGACCTTCCACGGCCCCATGGCGAGCACCGATTTTTACGGCCGGTCCGGCCTGTCGCCTTACGCCAATCGCCACTTCTGGAGCCTGCTGGAAGCCCCGGCCGCCGGCAGTCCGCCAGATCCGCAGCTCATCGAGAACTGGGGCCAGAGCGGCGCCCCCAAAACGGTCGCCCTGCGAACCCTGGCCGGCGGCGCCGCCGAAGGGCCGCTGGTGGGAGGCAACTTGAGCACCCTTGCCGCCCTCATGGGCACTCCTTACGAGGCGGAAACGGCGGGATCGATCCTTTTCCTCGAGGATGTCAACGAGGAGCCGTTCCGCATCGACCGTATGCTCTGCCAGCTGCGGCTGGCGGGAAAGCTCAAGCCGGTGAAGGGCGTCCTCCTCGGCGCCTTCACGCGCTGCGAGCCGAAGGACAAGAAAGACAGCCAGACTGTGGACCAGGTGCTCGATCACTACTTTGCCGGCTTCGGGGCGCCGGTGCTGGCCGGTTTTCCGGCTGGCCATCTTCCGGAGCAGGCCACGCTCCCCCTGGGAAGCCGGGTGCGGCTGGATGCCGATAAGAAAACGCTGGCCCTTCTGGAGCCGGCTGTGTCGGTTTCCGCAAGCCCCTCTCCACCAGCGGGCGCGGAGGGGCGGTGAAGCGGAAAGCCGTTCCGCTTGCGGCCGGCTCAAAGAGCGGCCGCGCCTGGATCGGGGAGGCGTTTCTCGCCCTCTTCTCTCTGGCGCTCTACTACAACGCCCTGCCGGGGGATTTCGTCTTCGATGACATCGTCCTGGTGGAAGGAGACCAGAAGCTCAAGGAGTTCGATCTCGAGCGGATCTTCAGGAGCAACTACTGGGGCTCCCTGCGCGCCGATCCCAACTACCGGCCGCTGGCGCTTCTCACCTACGCTCTGCAGCACCGCTTCAGCCCGGAAGCCAGGACCTTCCGGGCGGTCAACCTCCTCTTGAACGCGGCGGCGGTGTGGATTTTCTATCGGCTGTGCCGGCATCTTTTCGCGGAGTCATGGGCGGCCTTCCTGGCCGCGCTTTTTTTTGCCGCCTTCCCCATCCACACCGAGGCGGTGGACAACATCGTCGGGCGGGCGGAGCTGCTCGCGGCCCTGGCGGTTTTCGGGAGCTGGTGGCTGGTCCAGCGCGCCCCCGGAGGCGAAGGGATCTGGCCGCCGGTCCTCGCGGCCTTGCTGATCCTCCTGGGGCTGCTCGCCAAGGAAAACGCCGCTGCCGCCGTGGGCTTGATCCCCGCCGGAATTTATTTCATCAAGAGAAAGATCGCCTGGCGGACGGCCCTCTGCGGCGGCATCGCCATCTTGATTTACCTGGCGGCGCGCGAGCTGGTCATTCATGACATGCTGGCCGCCATCCGCGCAGGGCGGGCCAACATTTACGCCATGATCGACAATCCCCTGGCCGCGGCGGCGCTTCCGGTGCGGATCTTGAACGCCGTTCTCCTCCTCGGGCTGTACGTTTGGAAGACGCTCTTTCCCCTTTACCTCTCGGCCGACTACTCCTACAACCAGCTCCCCGTGCTGCCCTTGAGCAGCCCGATGCTCCACGCATATGTGCTTGCGGTCGCCGGCTTTTTTGCCGCGGCCATCTCGCTCTCATTTCGCCGCGCGCCGCGCCTGGCGCTGGGAGCGGTGGTCTTCCTGGCAGCGGTCTTTCCGGTGGCCAACCTCGCCATGCCCATCGGCACCATCTTCGCCGAACGGCTGGCTTACCTGCCATCCGCGGGCTTGGCGATTCTCTTGGCGGCGGCGGTGGAGAAGCTGGGCGGCTTGACGGCGACTCGGAGTCCAGCCGCCCGGTTATGGCCGCTGGCTCTGGCCGGCGCCTTGATCCTGGCTTACGCCGCCCGCACCGTGGCCCGCAATTTCGACTGGAGAGACCGCGAAACCATGAATCTGCGCATGGCGGAGGACGCGCCGCGGAGCGCCCGGAGCCGCATCAAGGCCGCCGAAGGCCGCTTGATCCTCTCCCGCAAGGTCAAGACGCCCGCTGAGCGCGAGGAGCAGCGCCGGCGCTCCCACGAGGAGATCCGCGCGGCCCTGGAGATTTACCCCCCCTATCCCCACGCGCTCGCTTTCCTCGCCGAGTTGCTGCTCGAAGAGGGCCGCTACCCCGAGGCGCTGCAGGCCCTTGATCAGGCCCTGCCGCTATACCGGGAGGAGCGGTTGAACGAGCCGAAGGTTCACAAGCTGAGGGGGGACATCTTGATCCGCCAGGGCCAGCTCCTCGAGCTGCAGGGGAAGGACGGCGAGGCCAGGCAGGTCAACAAAGCCGCGCTCGCAGCGTTCGATGATTTTCTCGACACTCTGAGGAAGAACGGCGCCATCCTCGATCCGGAGGCCCTCAGCCAGCGAGGCATCCTCCTGGCCAAGGCGGGACGGGCGCAGGAGGCGCGCGCGGACTTCGACCTGGCCATCCGCATCTCCCGGGACGAGTTTCCCAACCTCTACAACAACCGCGGCTTCCTCCGCCGCTCCGGCGGCGATCTGCAGGGGGCGCTGGAGGACTACCGCCGCGGCCTGGAGATCTGCGAAAGGAAGGGGCTGTGGTTCGAGCCGGAGGATCAGAACGCCTTGCTCTTCCGCATGCGCATCTTCGATCTGTTTCTCGAGCTCGGCGATCCCCGGCGCGCCCAGCTCGAGCTCGAGGCCATCCGAGCCCTGGGGCCGCACGTGCCGAGGGCGATCCTGGAAGATCTGGAAAAACGGCTTCAGCAACCGCCGCGCTAGTTGGACTGGTCGGCGTCGACTGGAGCGCTGACGGGCAGTTGAGGGGCGGCTTTCTTGATCAGCACTTGAAGGATGCGCCGCTTGCCCACCTTCTTGATCATGAAGATGAAGTCGCCGGCTTGGATTTCCTCGCTTTCCTTGGGAATTTTACCTTTCACCTTCACCAGGTATCCGGAGAGGGTGTCCACGCCTTCGCCCTCCAGCTCTGAGCCGCAAACGGCATTGATGTGGTAGAGAGGGGCGCTGCCGTCGGCGAGGTACTCCTCTTGATTGGGAAGCTTCATGATCAGAGGCACCTCCTGATCGAACTCATCCTGGATCTCCCCGACCAGCTCCTCCAGCACATCCTCCAGGGTGACGAGGCCGAGCGTGCCGCCGTATTCGTCGAGCACGATCGCCATGTGGCAGTGCTTCTGCAGGAACTGGGACAGCACATTTTCCAGGGACAGGGTTTCGGGAATGAACAGGAGGTCGCGGCGGATCTTGCCTAGATCGACGGCTTCTCTTCCCTCGAGCAGCTTCCAGAGGATGTCCTTCAAGTGGACCATGCCGACGGCATGGTCAATGCCGCCATCGCAGAGGGGGAAGCGGGTGTAGTTGGAATCTCGGGCAGTCTTGAGGTTGGCGTCAAGAAGCTGCTGCAGGTCGAGAAAGACGACCAGGGTGCGAGGGATCATGATCTCCCGCACCGGCCGCTGGCGCAGCTCCAGGGCGTGCAGGGCCATTTTCCTGACGAAGCGGGTGGTTTCGCCGCCGGAGGAGCGGGAGAGGACCATGCGCAGCTCTTCCTCGGAATAGGCCAGCTCGTGCTCGGAAATGGTCCTCAGCCCCAAAGCGATCAAAATGACGTTGGAGGTTCGGTTGAGCACCCAGATCAAGGGATAAGATAGGAAGTAAAAGAGAATCAGCGGGGTGGAGATGACCAGAGTCGTGGTCTGGGCCCGCTGGATGGCCAGTGACTTGGGGGCCAGCTCTCCCAGCACGATGTGGAGGAAGGTGATGGCGATGAAGCCGGCGATCAAAGAGACCGTGTGCAGCGCCGCGCCTTCGATGCCGAAAATCGAGAGCGGTTTTTCAAGCAGGCGCGACACCACCGGCTCGCCGATCCAGCCCAGGCCGAGGCTGGCCAGGGTGATGCCGAGCTGGGTCGCCGAGAGGTAAGCGTCGAGGTGGGACACCACATGGCGCGCCGGCCGGGCGATGGGCGTGCCCCTTGAAAGCAGCGCCTCGATCTGGGTGATCCGCACCTTGACGATGGCGAACTCGGCGGCCACGAAAAAACCGTTCAGGAAGACCAGGGCGAAGACCTGGAAGATCTGGAAGAGGATCTCCGGGAGCGTGTTGCCGAGCGGAATTTCCGGGTTCATGATGGTGCTAGAGTTTCAAAGCTTGCTGCTGAAACAGCGCTTAATATAACAGAGAAGAGCGCCGTTCACAACTCGGTCAGCGGGTCGAGAGCTTGGCCAGCTTTTCTGCCAGCGCCGCATCGACCTGGATGGGCAGGTGGGGGGCGGACAGGGAGAGCTCCGGGATGCCTCCGTAGACCACAGCGCCGATGAGGGCGGCGGCATCGAAGCGCGCCAGGCGCAGCTTCTCCCACGTCAACTGGGCTCCTTGCAGTCTGGCCCCGGCGAGGGCCGCCCCATCAAGCGTTGCTTCACGAAGATCGGCCTGCTCGAGCCGCGCCTGCGCGAGGCTCGCCTCCCGAAGGCAGGTTTTTTTCAAGCTAGCTCCACGTAGATCAGCGCCCTGGAGAAAGGAGCGGCTGAGGTCGGCTTCCTGCAGATTGCTGCCGGAAAGATCGGCGCCTTCCAGATGGCAGCGCTCGAGGATGGCCTTCTTCAAGGAGGCTCGCTGCAAACAGGCCGCCTGCAGCGCCGATCCCGAGAGGTCGATGGCCTCCAGAATGGCTTCGGTCAGGTCCGTGCCCTCGAGGTCGAGCTGCCTCATGCGGGTGAAACCCTTGGCCGTCACGCGGCGCATGCGGGCTCCAGCCAGGCGCGCCTGGCTGAGGTCCGAATCCTCGAACACCGAATCGGCCAGGTCAGCGCGCTCCAGCCGGGCTTCGCGAAAGGTGCACTGGATGGATTTGATTTCCCGGAAATTAGCTTTGGGTGCGGAGGCGCGATCGAAATTCACCCGGCAGAGCCGGCTTCCCTCGAAAACGGCGCCGGTGAGGTTGGCGCCCAGAAACGAGACCAGACGGAGCTGGGTGTCGCGGAACTCGAGGCCATCGGCGAGGATGCCGTTGAAGAGAACCGAATCGCAGTCGGCTTCGATGAAGGAGGCTCGGTCGATGGCGGCCACCTTGGAGAAGTTGAGGTCGCTCAAGGTGGCGTTGTTCCACTTGCTCAGCGTGAAAAAGGCGTTGGTGGTCGTGGACTTCTCGATTTCGGCGCCGGAGAAGTCCGCTCCCTCGGCATGGAGCTGCTCCAGCACGGCGGTCTGGAGCCGCGCTCCGATGAAGGCGGCGCCATCGGCGCTCGCGCCTAGAAGATCCGTGAAGCGGAGATCGGCGCGATCGAACCGGCAGCCGTTCAAGCTGGCGTTTTGCAGCCGGGCTCCCAGGAGCTTCGCTTCGGTGAAGTCGCAGCGGCGGATCTGGCCGTTGTTCAAGATGAGCTTTTCCAGGATGGCGCCGCGGAAGTCCGCTTCTTCGATCGGTTCGCCTCTCTCCACTTTTTTCAACAGCTCTTCGGGGGTCATGCTGCGCATGGGCTCTTCATATCTTGATCACGGTGTGGGTGCTCCCAGGCACATCGATGGCCGCACCGGTTATGGAATTGGACAGATCGGAGGCCAGATACACGCACAAGGTCGCGAGGTCGGCCTGGGTTACTTTTTCTCGAGGAGAGGCGGCGCGGCGGTCGGCCGAGTTGCTCTCGATGGCGCCCGGACAAAGGGCGTTGACGCGGATGCTGTACTCCCGCAGCGCCTCGGCGGTTGCCCTGGTGAGGCCGATGAGGCCGAACTTGGAGGCGCAGTGAGCCACGGTGTTGGGGTCAGCGAATTTCCCGTGAATGGAGGCGATGTTGATGATGCTTCCTCCCTGGCCTTGCCGGACCATGATCCGCGCCGCCGCCTGGCTGAGGTGGAATGGGGCCGCCAGGTTGAGGGCGATGCTCCTTTCGAAATCCTGTCTCGGCAGGTCCAGAAAGCGCTTCCAGACGAAGATGCCGGCGTTGTTCACCAGGATGTCGACTCCTCCCAGCTCGTTGAGCGTCGCCTGGACAATCGCCTCGGCGCTCGCCGGATCGGTGATGTCCGCTGCAAAATGGGTGGCGATTCCTCCAACCTCGCGAATCTGGGCCGCGGCGGCGTTCAGCTGGGGCGAGGTCCGGGCCACCAGCATGACTTGCGCGCCATCGATCGCCAGGGCGCTGGCGATGGCGAATCCCAAGCCTCGGTTCCCTCCGGTAACAATGGCCCGCTTCCCTTGAAGCAGCTTCTCCACGGGCAGTCCTCCTGAAATTTCGATTGATAGACGCGCTTCCTGGTTATCGACAATTCAACTTACAGGACTTGTAAAGAACATTTTTTTGGACCATTTGTCCAGCGAAAAGGGCAGCCTCAGGAAGCCATCAAAAAAAACCGGCCCAAGTAGGTTTTTGGGCCGGCGGAGGGTTTGCGGTCGCACTCGTAGGGCTCGAGTGGAGTACCTTGAGGTACATTGAAGCGGATAGCAGTTGCCGTTGATCAGGAGAATTGCAAGTTCCGGGCCGGGAAGGAAGGAGGGGATGGGAGTTACCGGAACTGGTGGAGGGAGCTGGGGAAAGGGAAACCCGCGCCAGGGCCGGGAGGAGAGGGGAAGCCGGAATCGCCATGGCGAAATTACCAGCCTGGGAATAAGTTCGCCACGGCCGACCCAAAACCCGGAAAGAATATTAACCATGAAGGCACAGAGACACGAAGG
>JACQVS010000141.1 GCA_016209605.1 Planctomycetota bacterium | reverse complement strand
GTGAGCGCTTCGATCTGACTCTCCGACACTACCTGGATCCCGCTAGCCAGGATCCCCCCGAAGAAAACCTGAACATCGCTCCTGAAGCCCGAGCCCTCCACGACGACGCGAGTGTTCCCGCGCATGGGTCCCCACCCGGGAATCACACGATGAACGGCGAGGGGCGCTTGCCGACTCCCATCCCCGTAGATGACATAGGCTCGAGCGGGCTCCGGCACCCCAGCCACATTGCTAATGATCGGGGCCAGGATGGCGAAGTCCGGTACCTGATCGCCGTTAAAATCTCCGGCAGGAGATAGCCCAAATCCCAACATTTCGCCGAATGTTTTCTGGATAATCGGCCGGTACAATGGATCACCCAGGATGACAAAACCTGGCACCGATTTCCCCACTTGATCGAGGTCTACAAAGTTCGGCAGCTCTTTTATCTCGAAGAGCACGAAGGCAGCCCCCGCGTTGTTTCGATCTTCAATACCCGAAAAAGGCGCGGTTATGACCAGGTCGGTCTTTCCATCGTTATTGAAGTCGCCGATCGTGGCGATCCTTCTACCAATTCCATCGTGCTCAGGATTGGAGGAGTAAAAAATGACTCCCGGCACTGTTACGCCGATATCCTCGAGGAATAACTTTCCTTCAAGTTTCGGCGATCCGAAGATCAGGAACGTCATCCCGCGGCCATGAATCGGGCTCAAACTGTAGGTCGTTTCAGGGTATCCGAGCATCAGGTCATCCAGTCCATCGGCGTTCAAATCGCCGACGTGGCTGATCTCATACGCGTAAGGATAATCGTATTTGTCCCGGAACTCAAAAGTGGCCAACCGTGGGATCCCACCTGGAAGCTCATGCCTTCCATTGAGACCGGGACGGCCGAAGATGATACCAACAGCCCAGCGATCGGAGTCGCCTTCTTCGGCGACTTTGAAGCTAACGGCCAGATCATCAAAGCCATCGCCATCGAAATCCCCAATGCCGGCAACCTCCCGAACAGTTTGGATTTCTCCAGGAAAGGGAGACTCGAATGCCACGCCACGCCCGCCAAGATTAGCAGCCTCTAACAGCTCATTCGCCAGGACCCTGTACTGAGAGCAACTCAGGATTAATAGGCTACCGGAAAGAATTTTACCGATTAGACCACGCTTGGATTTTTTGGGAGCCGTTTTGAAGCACATCTGAATAACCCCGCGTTCTCAAGCCTGCCCCGATGGATGCTTTATTTAGTATCCCTTGGATTGCAGCCATCCGTTTCCAGCAAGTGTAGCAACCTCCGCCGGCATAGCCAGCTATTTTTGGGAGATTAACAGACACTGTATCCTTAATGTCAATGGATTAAAAAAAGCTCCACCAGCAGCTCCTCGAGGGGGATCACCTCGCCAGGTTCCGCGCGGCCGTCTTGATGGGACTCGTCCTCCTCGCCGAGATGACGGACCTCCATTTTCATCTCCGGATGAGCGGTTGAGGACTGCCGGCCAGCCTCTGCCTGGCTCCCGGATCCTCCGGACGGAACGAGGTCAGCGGCCTGGTGACGACATGCCGGCCGGACCTCTGGCTCAAGCGCCCGACGATGTCATGCACCGGCCCCAGATGGATCGTCTCGATGATCGGATTAAAGAAAATCCTCAGCCGCAGCGTGCCGGCGCCTGTCCGAGAAACGTGGACCAGCCCCGTCTGGAACTGGATGATCTCCTCGCCGTTCTGGCGCCAGGTTTGGACCGCGGAAAAAGGCAAGCCGAACTTCACGATCGCGAAGCCCTCGCACAAAGCCCACTCGCGGGCGATCCACCGCGCCACGGCATCCGGTTCGCTGCTCCCGGAAACCGAAATCTCGCTGCCGGCGGTGATCCTTGCAATGTCGCGCTCGTCCATCTCGATAAGCTGCTTCAAGTACTCGATGTGCGTCATGGTTTCGACCTCCTTCCGGCTGAGTCGGGTCCAAAGAAACGGCTAAATTCACTATCCTCTGACTTGATGAGCGCCTTTATTCAGCCAATCTGCCCAGAAAATTCGCTATCAACCAGGGCTTCACCAAACCGGAGGGTGTTTGCTTCATGGGGATGGGATTTTTCCGTACCACGATTAGCTAGGTCCTGGCCGCCACTTCTCGTTGAATTTGTTTACCGCGAGCCATCTCAGCCATCTTCAGGTCATAACTTGCCTGCAGATGCATCCAGAACTGCGCGCTGGTGCCGAGATAACGCGCCAGGCGGAGAGCGGTATCCGCCGTGATGGCGCGGCGGCCATGGAGGATTTCATTGATCCGAGTCGCCGGGACGCGCAGCTCCATGGCCATTGCGTTGGCTGAAAGCCGGAGAGGAACCAACACTTCCTCTTTCAGGATTTCACCGGGATGAATCGGCGGCAAACGATTTCGGCACTTAGCCATTAAGAACACCTGATTAATGATAATCCACGATTTCAACTTCAAATGCTTCGCCGTTGTTCCAGAAAAAGCACAGGCGCCATTGATCGTTGATCCGGATGCTCCATTGTCCCTGGCGGTCTCCGGACAATCCCTCCAGGCGATTGCCTGGAATTCCGCCAAGGTCTCGCAAATCAGTGGCATCGTCGAGCATCTGAAGCTTACGGACAGCTACTCGCTCAAAGGCGCGAAAGCGAGCGGGGTGAAAACCCCCAAAGAGAGCTTGCGTATCCGCGCATTTAAAGGAGCTGATCACTCTACTAAGAATATAACGTCGAGCGTTTAACGTCAAGCGCTTAAAAAAAGCTCAGTCATACTTGTTCCCCAATTTTCTCGCCACCCAGTCGTAGGTGGGTAGCGCTTCGAGGCTCCTCGGCCCATCCAGGGAAGAAATCATCGGGGCGATGGCGCCGGTCGTTTCGCCGGCGGCTTTCCTTCCAGCGCCTTCAAGGTTTTTTCGATCTGGGCCGCCGGACCCTTCTCCGCCTCCGCCGCGCCGTGGGTCTTGGCGAGGCGCAGCCAGGCCTTGCCCGCCTCGTAGCTCGCGAGCTGGCTCAAGCCCCGGAGCGGCTGCTCCTTGATCTTCACGTCCTTCCCGGCGGCGCGCTGGTAAGCCGCCAGGTATTCCGCCAGGGCCTGCTCCTCCCAGTAAAACCGGAGGAGCGCCGCGATTTCCTTCCGCAGGGCCTCGTTGGGGTCGCTGCGGCGCTGGTGGAGGGACTCGGCGGTCGAGGAGATCTCTTGCCGGAGCTTCTCCCTGGCTTCAGAGCGCTCTTTTTCATCAGGGCTGCCAAGCCGGCCAACGAGCTTTTCCGCTTCCGGGCTCTTTTCACCCGGCGATCCCTTTCCTTTCTTCAGCCCCGGCATGAAATCGACCTGATAAGCCAGAGGCGACCCGGCCTCGAGCACGCCGGCGTAGCCCAGGTGGTAGAGGGCCGGTTTGGGGTCCAGCCGGATGGCGGTGGAAAAATTCTTCACGGCGGCGCTCAGGTGATCGAGCAGCTCCGCCCCGGTGAGGGGGACCTCTTTCTTGCCGGCCTCCGGGCTTGGCGCTGCCTGTTTCTGGAAATCCTCATCGGCGATGAAGGACTGGATGGTCTCGTGGGGCCAGGTGGCGAGGGCCCTCCGCTTGAGCGTGAAGGCGAGCCCGTGGACGCGTCCCAGCACGTAAAAGCCCTGCGGATCATCGGGATTCTCCTTGATGTAGCTCTCCATGTTCTTCACCAGGCGCTCCACCGGGACGTTTTCCGGCAAATCCTGCTCGCAGCGAGCGGGCTCCGTCAGGGCGAGGGATGCGAGGATGGCGGCAATGGCGGCTATGATGGCGATGCCCAGCTTCATTTTTTCTCCTCCGGCCTTTCCAGGCGCCAGCCCGGCTCGGTGACCGGCTTCTGGCCCGCGGGGGGCGGCTCGACCAGCCGGGCGTACAGCTCCGGCCGGCGGGCGCGCAGGTAGCGCCGGCCGCTCGAGCGCTCGATCTTCTCCGGCGTGCACAGCCCGACGACGACGTCGTCATCGAGCTTCCGCGACTCCACCAGGATCTCGCCGTAAGGGTCGATGATCATGGCGTTGCCGTTCTTGACGGTGTTGTGGTCGATGCCGATGGCGTTCGAGAAGACGGCGTAGACGCCGTTTTCCCAGGCGCGCGCCGGCAGCCACTTGAGCAGCCACTCGCGCCCCTTGGGCCCGAGGAACTCCTGCCGGCATCGCACCGGGTCGCGCTTGCGGTTCTCCCAGACCTCCCGCGCGATGATCCCGCGCCCGGGCATGGTCGATTCGGTGCCGCTGGTGACGTGCGGCATGAAGATGATCTCGGCGCCGAGGAGCGCCGTGATGCGGGCATTTTCCGGGAGGTTGTTGTCGTAGCAGATCAAGATGCCGGCGCGCGCGCCGCGCAGGTCGAAGACGGTGTGGCGATCGCCGGGGGTCAGGTAGGGGCTGATGAAGGTGTGGATCTTGCGGTGCTTGGCGAGGAAGCCCTCGGGGCCGGCGGCGACACAGGTGTTGTGGATGTGATCGCCGTCGCGCTCGAGGAGGCCGGCGAGCACCACCGTTCCGTGCTCCCTGGCGATCTCGGCGAGCCGGCTCGCCGAGGGGCCGCCGGGGACCGGCTCGGCGAGGGCGAGGAGCCGCTCGCGGCTCAGGGTCTGCAAGAAGGTGTAGCCGGTGATGCAGCACTCGTGGAAGCTCACCGCCTCGGCTCCTTCCCGCGCGGCGAGAGCGGTGAGGTCGCGGATGCGCTCGAGGTTGCGCTCCTTGTCGCCGTCGCGCGCTTCGAACTGGGCCGTGCCGATCAAGATGTCCCTCATGGCGCTACTTTTTCCTCTTGAGGAGGTCCCGCCGCAGGAGATCCATGGCGCGCACCGCGGCGTGGGCGCGCACCGCCTCGCGGTTCCCCCACAAATGGTGGCGCTCGACCAGCACCTCTTCGGGGCCCCTCGAGTCCGGGGCGGCGAGTCCGATGAACACCAGGCCCACGGGTTTCTCCGGCGTGCCGCCGGTGGGGCCGGCGATGCCGGTGACGCCGAGGCCGTAGTCGGCGGAGAAGAGGCGCTTCGCGGCGAAGGCCATGGCGCGGCAGGCCGGCTCCGAGACGGCGCCGTGCTCGGCGATGAGCTTCGCGCTGACGCCCAGGATGCCCTCCTTGATGCGGTTGTCGTAAGCCACCACCGAGCCCAGGAAGTAGGCCGAGGAGCCGCCGTGGTCGCTCAGCCGCTTGGCGATGAGGCCGCCGGTGCAAGATTCGGCGGTGGCGACGGTGCGGCCGATGCCGAGGAGCAGCTCGTGGATTAGGTAGGAGTGCTCGGAAGATAGGGGAGCTTGACGGCTGTCGAGCAGGCCTTCCGGGAGCGGGATCAGGTCCTCGCCGAACTCCTTCGCCAAGAGCTCCCGCACGCGGTCGACATACGGAAAGTCTTCCGGCCGGTGAGCGATGAACTTCACCAGCAGCTCGCCGGGCTGGGCGCTGATGCCGTACTCGACGCGGTTGAAGTCGATCCCCAGCTTTTCGATGCGGCTTTCAGCCCACGATTCGCCCAGGCCGAGGATCTTGGCGCGGAAGATCCGCGGCGGCTTGAGGTGATAGCGGGCGCGGATCTCCGGGGCCACCAGCTCGCGGAACATCGCCTGCAGCTCGCGGGGGACGCCCGGCAGGAGGGCGATGAAGCCGCGCTCCGTCTCCACCAGGCTCCCCGGCGCGAGGCCTAACGGGTTGAGAAGCACCTTCGCCCCTTCCACCACCTCGGCCTGCTTGTAGTAGTTGGCGGGGATCTTGTCCTCCGAGCCCAGGCGCTTCAAGGCCCGCTGCCGCATGCGCTCCCGCGCCTCGGGGTCGCGCCGGATGCCGCGGCCGAGGAGTCCCGACACCACCTTGACGGTGTGGTCGTCGGCGGTGGGGCCGAGGCCGCCGCTGACGAGAACGATGTCGGCTTGCTCGATCGACTCCTTGAAGACGCGCGCCAGCTCGCCGGGGTCGTCCGGCACCACCCGGAACTCCTTCACCTGGATGCCCATGGAGGCGAGTTCGGTGCCCAGGAACGGGCCGTTCAGGTCCTTGGTCTCGCCGCGGGTGAGCTCGGAGCCGCTCAAGCAGATGATGGCGGTCGGTTTACCATGCACGGATCGATTTCATCCTTATTGCGCTCTTCCCTTGCATTGAAATTCACGGTAAAGTTTATGACAAGTAAAAAGAGCCGAATTTTAAAATGGCATTTTTTCGGGAGATTCCATGAGGTCAACCGCCGGCAAATTTTGTTTTCTGGGCGCCTTCATCGCCTCCATACTCGGCTTCATTCGCGGCGCGGGCGGGGCCGAGGAGCTCATCACCGTCTATCGCGACCAGTGGGGCGTCCCTCACGTCTACGCCGAGACCGAGGAAGGGGCCTGCTTCGGCGCCGGCTACACCCAGGCGGAGGACCGGCCCGAGGAGCTTTTCAAGCAGTACCGCCGGGCCGCCGGCCGCATGGCCGAGGTCTTCGGGCCGGAGTTCATCTTCCACGACTACCGCCAGCGAGTGTGGCGGCACGAGGCGGTCTGCCGCGAGAAGTATGGCGAGCTGGGCCCCAAGTGCCGCGGCCTCATCGAGGCTTATCTCGAGGGGGTTAAGCTTTACTTCCAGGAGCATCCCGAGCGCCGGCCCGCGTGGGCGATGCCGCTCGAGCCCTGGCAGGTGGCGGCTCTCGGCCGCTTCATCATCTGGGGCTGGCCTGAGGGGGACGCCGGCGAGGACCTGCAGCGCGCCGGCATCCAGCCCGACCCGGTGGAGAAACGCGGCTCCAACCAGTGGCTGGTGGCGCCGGAGAAGAGCGCCTACGGAGCGCCCATCGCCCTCATCGACCCGCACCTGAGCTGGTACGGCGAGTTCCGCTTTTACGAGGCGCGGCTTTACGGGGGCGAGCTGCAGGTTTCGGGCGTCAGCGTCCTCGGCACGCCCATCCCCAGCCTCGGCCACAGCCGCTTCTGCTCCATCGCCATGACCACCGGCGGGCCCGATGCCGCCGATGTCTACGAGGAGACCCTCGATCCCTCGCGGCCCGGCGAGTACCTCTACGACGGCTCGTGGCGCAAGCTGGCGATTCGGAAGGAGGAGATCCGGGTCAAGGAGGGGGACGGCCTCCGCACCATCGTCCGGGAGATCCCGTACTCGCACCACGGCCCCATCATCGCCCAGAAGAACGGCAAGGGGTACGCCATGGCGCTGACGTACTTCGACCAGGTGGGCCTCATGGAGCAGATTTACGAGATGGTCACGGCCCGGAACCTGTCGGAGATGAAAAAAGCCCTCGGCCGCCTGCAGCTCATGGAGCAGAACCTCATGATCGGCACCGTCGACGGCGACATCTTCTACGTCCGCAACGGCCGTGTCCCCATCCGCCCGGACGGCTTCGACTGGAAGCGGCCGGTGCCGGGCCAGCTTTCCAGGTCGGAATGGCTCGGGCTGCATCCCCTCGACGACCTGGTGCAGATCCTCAACCCGCCGCAGGGCTACATGCAGAACTGCAACGTCTCGCCGGCGGTGATGATGAAAGGGAGCCCGCTCACCGCCGATCGCTACCGCGAGCGGCCGTACCTCTTCAACGCCGACATGCCCTACCTGCACCAGCGCGCCGCGCAGACGGTTGAAGAGCTGCACGCCGTCTCCAAGTTGACCATCGAGCAGGCGATCGCCATCGCCAACTCGACGGCCGTGTTCAACGCCGGCCTGTGGCAGGAGCGCCTCGATGAGGCCATGGAAAAGCACGGCGAGAAGGTCAAGGCCGATGCGGAGGCGCAGAAAGTCTACGAGCTGATCTACGCCTGGAACCGCCGAGCCGATCCCGATTCCGCCGGCGCCACCGCCTACCGCTACTGGAAGGATGCGGTTTACCAGATCCCCGATGAAGTCTCCGAGCCGCTCCGCCTCATGGACAAGAAAAAATTTGGCGAGGTGGCGCTCCTCGCCGACCGCGGCGGCCTCGAGCCGCCACCGGTGCGGCCGGAGGCGCTCGCCGAGGCGATGCTCCAGGCGGCAAAGAAGCTCAAGGAGGACTGGGGCCGGGTGGTGGTGGCGTACGGCGAGGTCTACCGCATCGGCCGGAAGGGATCGGCGCGCACCTTCCCTATCGGCGGCGGCAGCATCCACGGCATGTCGACGCCGCGGGCGGTGGGCTACAAGAAAAACGGCGCTGGCAAGACCTACCTCGGCCAGGGGGGCCAGACCTCGACCCAGGTGGTGCTCCTCACCCGACCGCCGCAGTCCTGGAGCCTCCTGCCGCTTGGGGAAAGCGACGATCCCGCCTCGCCGCACTTCGATGACCAAGCCGAGAAGCTCATGGCCCGGGGCCAGATGAAGCCGACCTACTTCCTCCAGAAGGAAGAGCTGCTCAAGCACGCGGCGGCGAAGAAGGAGCTGCGCCGGCGGCGGTAGTCCGGATTTGACCTCAAGGTGAAGCCCTGATGAAAGGAAATGGCGAGAGGAGAGGCGAGCGAACGGTGAAAGCAAGAGAACTTTCCAACTCCGTTTTTTCTTTGGGCCTGCCCATTCTCCTGGCGGCGTTCATGGGATTCTGCGATTCCGCATCGGGCCAGGCGGAGCCGGCGGCACCGGTCCAGTTGATTTCCGAACCTGTGGAGCTGATCCCGGGACGGCAATCCAAGTGGGTCGGCAAGACCCATCTGGCCTCGGGTCCCTGCCGTCTATGGATTACCTATGGAGCAGGGGGAATCACCAACGAAGGTTATCCGGGTTTTCCACCGGCTCCCTATTCACCTTATTCGAAAGGTCGAGGCGCGGCGCGGCTTCGGGTGCAGATCGGCCGCCGGGAGATTGCGGTTGTCCAGTGCCCGCCGATCCCGACCGAGCCGGGCCCACCGCGAAAGCTGGTCATTCCATTGGTCTGGCCGGCGAAGGAAAAAGAAGAACAGGAGATCCGCCTGGCCGCGATTTTCGGAGGCGAGGACGACCGCCTCGTGATCGAGAAGGCCGCCCTCGAGTCGACCCGGCCGAAACCGGTCCCTCATCCCCTGCTTCAACCCCGGCCGGGTTGGCCCGCCATGGACTTGATTTCCTGGTGCGAGTTTCTCTTCTACACCAGGCCGCCCGGCCTTTCGCCGGAAGAGAGCCGGGACAGGACTCTGCAGCCGAGCTGGAAAGCCGGTTTCAACATGGTTTGGACCGTCTTCAATAATCCGTGGGGAACGGTGCCCTTTCCCTGGGACGAACAGGCGACCGGAACGCCGATGCCCGCAAGCTTTGCCTGGAGCCGCGATGAGCGCTGGCAGGTTGAAGGTTATCGCCGCTATCGCGGCTACCTGGCGGAACGCGGCATGCTGGAGTTGCTCTACTTCCCCGGAGCGCTCCCCGGCGTGCCGCCCGAGATCCGCGGCCCCGGTCAGGAGGCCAGCCAGATCAAGACGTTCGATAAGATCCTCAACAGCTTGCTCCATGATCCGTGGCAGCTCATCGACGGGATATCCAACGAACGTTACTGCGCCACGAACAACAGCCTCACGGGTTCCCGCGAGCTGGCGGTGGCGCACGTGAACCAGATGTTGGAGAGCAACCCCGGGGCTATTGCAGTGAACTACATCTCGGGGGTCGATTCCGCGCGGCCGGGGATGGTAGGGGACTTCCCGAACGGTCTGGAGCCGTATAGTCTGGGCTACTTCGAAGGGTGGGACGACGCCCTGATGTACGCTCCGGAGCCGTGGTGGCTGCGGCTGAACGGCGGCAAGAAATACCGCTGGATCGAGTTCTGGACCGAAGACGGGGAGTTCGTGGAGGAAAAGGACCGCGCGCCGATCAAGGAAGAGGCGGGCGGCTTGCCTCCCCCATACTCCTTGTACGGAGGCCACATCGGCGAGGACTATATCGTCAAGCAGATGAACGACGCCTGCCGCCTGCGCCTGCTCGATCCTGCCCGATATGACGCGCTGACCGGCGTCACCTGGTATACCGATGGCATGTTCGTCAGCGATACGAACCGCGAGATGGTCCACGCCGTGTCTCAGGATCCGGTACGCGCGGCCGTGGCGGGGCAACTGCGGTCGCTCGGCCAGGGCGGCAAGGTGCGCTCGCTCTACCCCTACTCCACGAACAGCGATTTCCTGCAGAACAACTGCCTGGCCTTGTTTCTGCAGGAAGGGAAAGCGGGCGGTGACCTCTTCTACGACCTGCAAAGGTCGGCGAATTTCACCCCCAGCTCGTTCAGCGTCTCGTTGTGCGAGAATTTCCTGGGCTACGCCGGGCCGGTCGCGGCCGAGAGGACGAAGTCGGCCGTCCTGGAGCGGGGTGGCTATCGCGCCGTTCTTCAATCCGAAGTACGGTTGCGATCCGAAAAGGCGCCGGCGATGGAAATCCTCACCTACGAGCTGATCTCCGACACCCCGTATCTGACGGTCACCATCGAGAACGACGTGAAAGAGCCCGGCTTTGCGCTGGCCAACGTCCTCTCGAGTGGAGGTTTCGACGAGATCCTGGTCGATGGGCGACCGGTTCGGGAAGGCGGTTCTCTCCCCGTGCCCGAAATCGCCGTGCTGCGCGATTCCAGCGGTCTCAGGCCGGATACGGCGCTCCTCTTCCTCAAGGCGCCGGCCGGCAGCGCGCTGGAGTGGCAACCGGGAGGCGCGCTCGCGGTAAGGCGCATGTCCCCCCAGCCGTTGCGCATCGCGCTGGCGGTGCCAGCCGATCTGTATACGAAGGAACAGTTGCCGCTCCTGGCAAAACATCTTTCCACGCCCGCTCCCGTGTTGCCATGGAACGCTGGACCGATGAAAGTCGCGAACCGCTCCGGGCTCCCGGTGGTCGAAGTCGTCGCTTTACGCGGCGCCGATGGCCGGCCGTATCTGGTGGAAGAGGAAGGTTGGTGGACGTTCCGGGGCGCGCAGTCGAGCAAGCGATGGCAAGGCACCGACCTTGTGAAAGTGTACCTGCAGCCGGCCGCGGAAGTGGCGATTCAGCCCTGGGACTTCATCAGGGGGGTGGTCCGGCCGGGATGGGGATGTCAATATCTCCTCGCCTTTCTGGATGTCCGGACCCGTTCCGAGGGTGGGTCGTGCCGCGTCAAAGTGCTCGCTGAAACGCCGCTCGTCTTCGCCCCGCGGATCGAATTTGCCTGGCCGGTCGCCGAGGTCGCGCTGGACGGTGCGCCGTGGCACTACTTTGCAGGCCGGCATGTCTTCCTGCCACAAAATCGCGGCGGCGAGTATGAAGTAGAGGCGCGCCCGGGCAAACCGAGGTTCCCTCACCTGTCGCGCACCTTTGCCAACGTCACCTCCATGGAGTTCTCCCATGACCGGCTGACCGTTCGGGCGGGCGCGCCTCCTTGGCGTCCGAAGATGCCGGAGGGGCTCCGGCTGACGGCTCAGGTCGAGCATCCAGCCCATGAGTTGGGCGAGATCGAGGGCGGTCGCCGGATCAAGGGAGTTCGTGAGAGGAGCATCATCGAGATCCAACCCGACACCTTTACCGTGCATTTCCGATATTTCAAATGATCCAATTACCGAAAGATCCTTTATCCCGTTTCGTCTCGATCTACGAGGCGCTCAACGAAGAGCGCGGCTGGTGGAGCCACCCTTCTGGCCTGAGGTTTTCCGCCCTGGCCGCGCTCACCTGCCCAGGCGGCGCCGGGGAAGTGGCCCGATCCATTCGCCGGGTGGCCGAGGAGATCCGGCGGAAAGTCCGGTGGTTTGACGAGCTGAAGTCCGAATTGCGCTTCCTGGTGAGCGCGATGCTGGTGCTACAGGAGGATGAGGTCGGGGCGTTTCTCGCTGAGGTCAAGCGGGTGCGAGAGCTCTTCCGCTCGATCCGCCTCCGCCGCGGCGGCTCTTATGAAATCATCGCCATCCTCCTTCTCCGCCAGCGGTCGGGCAATCGGCCGATTGAAAGTCAGACAATTGAGCGCTTCCAGGCCATCTATGAGGAGATGAAGCGGCACCACTGGTGGCTCACGGGGCCGGAAGATTTTCCCATGACCGCGCTCCTCGCGGGAAGCAAGGAAAATCCGCGCGACCTCGGCGACGCGATTGAAACTATTTATCAGGCGCTCCACTGGCAAGGCTTCTCCAGCGGCGATCCGCTCCAGACCGCCGCCAACATCCTGTATTTCGCCCATATCCCTGCGGAGGTTGCGTCGAAACGATTCCGCGACCTCTACCTGGGATTCAAGGACGGCGGCGTCTCGATCTGGAAGAGCGACTACGATGAGCTGGCGATTTTGTCTTTCCTCGACCATCCGGCCGAGCGCATCATTGACCGGGTTCTGGCCCATCGAAAGGAGATGGAGCGCCTCCGGCCGAAGCCCGGCCGCACCTCGACTTTCAATCTGGCCGCGGGGATTGCCTTCTTGGAACTGGCGCAGCTCGACCGCGGCATGAAAACCCTCCTGGACGCGAAGAACCTCATTGACCTGCAGTCCATCATCGATGCTCAGCGGGCAGCGGCTGCCACCGCCGCCTCGAGCTCCGCGTCGTGAGCCAGTTTTTACGCCCCCAGCCCGAGGTCTCCGAACCGATCGACTCTCCAATGGCAGGGGTGCGCCAACGGATTTGTAGCTTCCACATGGCTGAGCCAGCCCCTCCGCCAGCCCGGGGATTTCGCAACGGGATTGCGGAATCCTTCTGGAAGCCTCTGTTTAAAGCCCCGGCTCAGCCCCGGATCGCCGCGACGAGGATTTCCTCTTCCTTCGGTTCCTTCCCGTCCCCGGCGGCGGCAAGCTTCTCCCGGGCGAGCTGGAGCCGC
>JACQVS010000014.1 GCA_016209605.1 Planctomycetota bacterium | reverse complement strand
GGCGGGAGGGGAACTCGAGTTCGCCTCCAGCCAGCTCGCCGAGGCGGCGGAGGATTTCTGGAAAGCCAGGACGCAGTTCAGCGCTCAGGAGCTGGAGCTGAGCCGGCGCCTGCGGGCGGTCGGCCTGGAAAAAGACGTGCGCTTCTCGCCGCCGGAGATCCGGCCGCTGGAGCTGCCGGAGCCCGATCCATTTCAGCCCTTGGCCCTGGAAATGGCGGAGGAGATCACCGCCCCGCCCCGAGGCCAGGCTTTTGACCTCGCCGAGCTGTCCTATCGGAGGCTGCGGCTGGAAGGCGAGCTGGCGCGGGCGGATCAGCTCGGCGGCGAGGAGATCCTGCGCCGCCTGACGCTCGGCGAGGCGCTGCCGCTGGCGCTGCGGTCGCTTTCGAGATCGACGGCCCCGGAGGGCTTGCAGGAACGAGTGGAGGCGCTGTGGAGCCGATGGGAGCGGCACCGGGGCGGGCTGCTCCGGCTGGTTGAGGCGCGCACGGTGGGGGAGCGGATCGCTCTCATCGAGTCCATGAAGAACGAGGATTCCTGGCAAACCGATGGCTCCGATCTCCAATCGGAGTGGGAGAGCCTCTCCCGAGAGCTGGCCCGATGGGGCGGCCTGGACCGAGAATTCCGGGAGGCCTTCAAGTCATCGCGGCGGCTCGAGCTGGAGCACTGGCGGCGGCAGGAGGAAGCGCTGGAGAAATTTTCAGGGGCCGGGGGGCGGGAGGAGGATGCGCCCCTCGAGGCGGATCTCGCGGGCTGGATTCAAAAATCAGCTTTGAAGCCGGAGGACAAGGAGAAGGTCGAGAGCTCCTTCCGGGAAATCGTCCGGGAGCTGCGAGAGCTGAGGGAGGCCCGCCTGGAGGAGGCCCTGGCGAGGGGCGAGGGTCTCCGGCCGGACGGTCTCCTTGGCGAGCGGATGGAGAGCGACGCGCACGGAAAATATCAGGCCGCCGTCTCCGAGCTGGCCCGGGCGCTGCGGCGGCTCGAGGGGCTTTCCGGCCCGCTCTACCGGGAGCTGGCGGCGAAGTTCCGGCGGGCGCAGCTCGCGCGGGTGGAAAAGCGGCTCGAGAACCGCTCCTGGCCTGAAGGCGAGGCGGCCGGCGATCCCCTCTTTCGCGAAGTGCTCAGCGTGCTGCGATCGGAGGCGAGCGGCGAGGGCCAGCGGGAGCTGGATCGCATGATGGCGAAGCGGCAGGAGCTCATCGCCTTCTGGCGGCGGGGGGCCGAAGGGCGGCGCGCCTCCCGCTTCGAGAAGGACGCCATCGCCCGGGAGCTGGGCGAGCGAAGGGCGGAGCGGGCGGCCGTTCTGGCCCTGGAGGCGCAGAGGGAGCTGTCCGGGATGGCGGCCGGATTCCTCGACCGCCCGGAAGCGCGGCCGCTCTTGTTGAAGGCGCGGTCTCGAATGGCGGCGCTCCGCCGGGCCGAGCTGGAGGGCCGGTCGCGGCGGCTTGAGGAGGAGCTGCGACAGGCGGGCCGAGAAGCGGACCTCTCTCCCCTGCCGCTCTTCCACCGGGCCCGGCGCGTCCTGGCCCGGATCGCCAGGAAGGAAAGATTGGATCGCGCTCTGGCCCCGCCGGTCCAGGCCATCGAGGGGTCCCTCGCTTCCTTGAAGCGGAGCAGCTCCCTTTTTGCCCAGGCGAAGCGGAGCTGGCTCGAAGGCGAGGGGCGCGGCTGGATGGGCGATCCGCTCGAAGAGCGGGTCCGGCAAGCCCGGGAGCTGCAGGCGAGCAGCCGGGAGCTCTCCCGCTGGTCCGCCGCTTTCCAGAAGTCATGGCGGGACCTGATCCGGAAGACGCGGGCCGCCGGCCGGGCGGAGGACTCGATCGCGCCTTCTCTGGAGGAGCGCTGGGGGGAGGAGCTGGCAGAGGGATTCGCGAAGGAAGATTACGACGGTGAAATGCTGAGCGGCCAGTTCGCCAAGGGGACCTCGCTCGCCCTGCGCCGGCTGCTCGCCGGAGAGGCGGAGGAGCAGCGCGCCCTCCAGCAGTCCTTGAGCGTGCGGTTTTCCGGAAGCGCCGCGGGCGGGCCGGACCTTGCGGCGGCTCTCGAGGAGGCGGAGCGGGTCTGGCGGGAGCGCCGGCAGATCCTCGCCCTGCAAATTTTTTTGAAGAAGGGCCAGAAGACCGCTACCGACTGGAAGCGGCTCCTCTCGGCTTGCGGCCGGAAGCTCGCGGGCCAGGCCATGGGCTTGACGGAGGAGGAGATCGACCAGCGAGCTTCCGGGGGCGATCGGAGCCGCGATCCTGCGGCCCTCGACCAGCCGTTCTTTGAAGGTCACCTGCGCGAGGTGACGCGCCGGGAGGCGATGGCGGCGGTCAAGCTGCAGAAAATCTTCGCTGCCCTCTCCCGGAGCGAGCCCCGGCGCTTCCTCCAGTGGCTGCGCGATGCCGGCCTGGCGGCCCCCAGGCCCACGGAGCGCTTCGCGGCGCTCGAGAACCTGCGGCAGGAGATCCGGGACCGGGAGCGGCTGCGGCGCGATCTGGCGCTGGACCTGGCGGCCGCCGAGGCGGAGCGCTCGGCCGCTCAGGCGTGGCGGCGGGCGGAGCTGGCGGTGGAGAGGGTCCGCCGCGAGGTTCAGGGGGAGCTGGATCCGGCGCTGGCCCAGGAGATCCAGGAGAAAGGCTTCAGCGACCGGCGCGGCCGCCTGCTCAACCTCGCCCGGCTGGTGGAGCGGGATGGCGATCGGCTCAAGAAGACCGTGGTCAGCTTGAGCGAGATGCAGGAGCAGGGGATCCATCTCCTCGACCAGCCCGTCAAGATGCGGGAGCTGCTCGAATTCCTGGACCTGCAGCTCTGGACGCGCGTCGAGGTGCTGCCGACGGGCGAGGAGGCTGCCCCGCGTGAGGAAGGCGCCGGAGCCGGCCCTCAGCTAGTGGCTCGAGCCGCCGCCTTTTCAGGAGTCGACCTTTCCTACACCTCGAACCAGGCGCTCCAGGCCATGGCTTACTGCCTCCTCCAGGAGGGGCAGTGGGATCGCAAGGGGCTGGAGAAGGCCGAGAGGCTGCTGCGCTCCTTCCGGGCCCACGCGCTCGCCCGGGAAGAGAGGCCGGGCGGCTTCATGGGCCTGCCGCGGGCTTTCCTCGCGTCCAGCGGTCAAGTTGCCGACGGCCGCGTCGACGCGGGGGCCAACGCCCTGGCGGCGCTCGCCTGCCAGCTTCACGCCGCGGTTTCGGGTAGCCCGGAGTTTCTTCCCCTGGCCGAGCGGATCGCCGAGCGGGTGCTCCGTCCTGGAGCCGAGGCGATCCTCGCGCCGTCCTCGGTGCAGCCTCCGCCCGCCGCCCTGGAGGGCAGTTCGCTGCCGCTCGCCATCGCCGTCTTCAGGAACGCCGCCAGGATCTTCGAGACGGTCATGGGCGACGGCCGCGGGGCCGCCCGCTGCCAGCAGGCGGCCGAGGGCCTCTCGCGCTGGTGGATCGACAACCGCTGGCGGGAGCGCTGGGGCCTGTTCGCCGGCGGCAGGGAGGGTGGATTCACCGCCGAGGAGCATCTCCTGAGCCTGGCGGTGCTCGCCCGCGACCCGCGGTTCCTCGCCGAGCCCGCCGTCCAGAAGGAGGCGCGAGGCCTGATCGAGCGGTTCGGCCTGCGCGACTCGATCCGCGAGCGCTATGACAGCCGCGTCTTTCCGGGGAACTGGTTCATCCACGGCCTGCTGGCGGGCTACAATCGGCTGGCCCTGCCCCTCCTCTCGCGCCTCGAGGTCGTTCCGGAAAGCTGGCCGCGGGAGCTGGCCAGCGCCGATGCGTGGTTCTTCCTGAACGAGCGGCTCTGGCGCTGGAGCGGCGGCCGGCTCGGCTTCAGCGCCCGCATGGAGGGATTCGCCGCCGATGAGCGCAAGGAGATGATCGATTTTGCCGCCACGGCGCGGGCGCTGTGGGTGTTGAGCCTCCTGCGCCGGCACGTCGAGAAAAGCCCCCGCGAGGGGAATGCCGAGGAGATCTACGATCTCATCCGCCAGCGCCGCAGGCAGTTCGATGAGAGCGCTCTCGCCGATGAGCGGAACCCTTACAGCCGCGGCTGGCCGCTGCGCCTTTCGCCGCGCCGGCTCGCCGGGAGTCCGGAGCTCTACTCCGCCAACGGCAAGCTCTCCACCGAGCCCGCCTGCTACTGGATCTTCGCCCGCGCCGCCGATCAAGGGCTCCATCCCTTCCTGCCGGAGCGCTTCGACAAGCTGCGGAAGCCGCCGCCCGAGGCCGCGGCCGAGCCGCCGCGGCGGGAGATGCCCGCCCCCGTCCGGCTGGCCGCGCTCTGGCTGGAGAAAGAGATCGATGGAACCAGCGGGCTGATTCGCGCCAATCAAGATCCCAACCGCCCGCCGGAGTGCAACCCGTATGCAGCCGCCCTGGCCATCGTTCATTTCGCCAAAGCGGCCCGCTTCAGCGGAGGCGAGGAATTCGCCGGGCAGGCGCTGCGGCTCTGGGAGGCGATGCAGAAGGTCCGCGACCGCGACGGCGCGTGGGCGGACGCCTACGACTGGCGGAGCGGCGCCGTTTATCCGGGCGCCGGCAACCGGGCCACCGGGCCCAATAGCTGGATGGCGCTCGCCGGCCTGCATCTCTACCGGGCGGCCGGCGAGCGGCGCGTCCTCGACCAGGCCCGCGAGACCCTCGACTGGGTGCTCTCATTCCAGGAGCCGGGGGGGGCCGTGACCTTGGGAAAGGTGCCTTTATATCCCAAATCCATCTCCACGGAGGCGAACGCCGATGCCCTGGCGGCCGCCTGGGGCTTTGCGGTCCTGGATGCGGGCAATCCCGAGGCGCAGCATTACCGGCAGGCGGCCCGGAAGATCGCCGAGTGGCTCGCCGAGCGCATGTGGATGCCGGAGCGCTTCCTCTTCGGCACCGGCTGGAGCCGCGACCAGGGGAAGCCGGTCCTGGAAGAGGAGTGGCTTGACTCCCAGACGTGGACGCTGCTCGCCCTCGAGGCCGCCAGGGCTTGCCATCCCTACGACCCGGCCCGGCACAACGGCCTGGCGGGCCTGCAGGAGAAGGTTGTCAACTACGATCATGACGGCCGCAAGCTGCAGGGCTTTTCGCGGGTGAGCTTCTGGCCGAAGTCTTTCTGGAGCGAGGGGACGGCCGGCTACGTCCTGGCGGCGCGCCGCGCCGGCATGCCCGTGGAGCCGTTCTGGAGGAGCCTCCTCCTGCTGCAGGCGGCCGATGGATCGCTCCTCCACGCCGTCGGCGACGTGCCGGCCGATTGGCCTCCCCAGCACCGCTGGAAGCTCGACCTCAGGGCCCCGGCCATCGACGCCACCGTCTGGGCGGCCTGGGCTAGCCCCGAGGTCGACTTCAACCCCTTCCAGGTGGAGGCCCTCCCGCCGCCGCGCGCCCGTGAACCGGATCAGCCGCCGGCCATGGACCAGACCCGGGAGCGCGAGGAGCTCCGCAAGCAGATCGAGGAGCTGGAGAGGAAGATCGACGAGCTGAAGAAGAAGCTGGGGGAGTGATGCCCTGACTGATTTTCAACCAGCGCCGCTTCCATCCGGAAGTTTGCATGGGTCTACGGCAGTGGGGAAGACCGGAGGAGGAGGAGACGTGATACGACCCCGCCCCGTACCGAAGCTTTATCCAGCACGATCGAATTGATGTCAAAATACTCGCACATATCTTCTATTATCTGCAAGCCGCCCAGGTAAATACTCTTGCGGTGTTCGTCTAGGTTCTTGGGCGCCGCCTTGATCAGTTTATCAAAGCCGGAATCGATTGCTTCTCTCTTGAGCCGCCCGTGGCTGTTCAACAACTCGGCGCTGACGCGATCGTACTCATCTTTGATATGATGTCGAAAAATAGGATCGTGTTTTGACTTTTTGAAAGCGTTCTTGAAACTCTTGACGGCGCCTCCCGTCCCGTACCAGATACCGGGGGAGTGCACCTTGATCAACCGGCAGTTTTCTTTGAACTCGCCGTATATCCGTTCGGTGATCTCCTTCCGCGAGAGACCGTCCATGAACCAGGCCGTCACCCGCCCTGAACCCAGGTCGAGCGATGTGAAATATCTTGATCCCTTTTCGATCCAGACAATTTCGAGGGACCCGCCTCCGAGATCGAAGAGCACCGTCGGCGATCCTGGGAACTGCTGAGGAGTGCGCCGGTAGGATTCCATGAGGAGCTGGGCCTCGAGAAATCCGCCGATGGTTATGACTCGCGTTGCCAAGATATTCTCGACAGCTTTTTCCAGCTTCTCGAAAAACTCCATATCCCTAAAGGCAGCGGTTGCTACAACGAGGACTTCATCGGCCGGTGGGACTGCGTCTTTTTTCACCCAATCGTAGATTTCGTGGAACCATGCAACGACCTCATCCAGATCCTCACGACGTACAGGCTGATTTCGATAGACCTGAAGGCATAAGAGATTCCTGTACCTCTTCACCTCGCTCCCCTTGTCGGCTAGTATGTTGTTATTCGCGCCTTTGGGAAAGTAACTTGCCTTGAACGAGACCGAACCAAGCTCGATGTACAGAAAAGAAGCAGATCTCTGGCGCGGTTGTGTCTTTCGCCGTTTAGAAACGGTCAAGTTGGCCATGGCAGAGATACGTTCTTTCTCCTCATATGCGCTCCACATTTGACTTGGAGCGTGCTAGAAGAGGAGTTGCGCTTTGAAAGAGTGAACATCCAATGCCATTGGAGAGAAATTAACACCGGAAAGTCAAGAGAAATCTCAGTTCTGTAAGTGAACCTGCGCGAAGGTCTTGCAAGAAGAGGTTAATGGCAGAATAAAGAAAGGGACGGAGCTTTTCCATGCGGAGCGGTACGTTCGATTGCGAAATCCCGAGGCAGAGACGCCGTTACCTACTTATTGACGACCCTCCAGGAATCTGCGAGCAGGTATTCTGACAGCGGACCAACAGAGGAACAAATGGAAGAAGTCGTGTTTCAACTCGTGATCACGGCACTCGCTGACGTTGGCGAAGCGGCTCATGAGTCCATTCCGCTGCTCCAAAGATTCTTGGCAAAGCGCCCCGCGAACATGCCGTCGAGGGTAACCGCTATCGTCGCCTTGGGAAGCATCGACCCGAGAGGGGACATAGCCGTTCCATCGATTGTGGAGGCTCTGACAAAGGGAAAAGACAACTCCGCTATACGCTTTGCCGCTGCTTACACCCTGGGAAAGATAGGCGGTCCGGCGCCGGAGGTCATCGCAGCACTTGAATCGGCGCTTCAAGACAACGACGAACAAGTACGGCGTTACGCCGCCAAAGCCTTGGTATGGGTCACGGCACATGCGCTGGGGTGGCCTTGAAGGCGGCGCTTCAGTATTCGGAAAAGTCCACCGCCGCCCGCAAGGTGATCATCTTCATCTCCGACGGGTACATGACCTGCCCCGGACTCCCCGCCGATGAGTACTCGCGGCGGATCGTGAACGAGATCACCGGGAAAAACGCCGCCAAGGTGGAGATTCACTCTCTGATCTTCGGCGAGGATGAAGCCGTGAGCACCTTTTTCCCCTCGGAACTTTCCAGGAAGAACAACGGTACCTTCACCCGGATCAAGCCCTGAATTTCCCAGTCGTGCGGCGTTGAAGAGAGACTCGACCTGGCTACATTTCCAGCCAGCGCTCGATCCGGCTGGATTCCCTCAAGAGCGCCGCCTCGATCTCATAGGCATGCACGCCCGCATTATGACGGACGCCCTTCGACTCCCCAATAGGATTGGATTCTCACCAGGGCTTTCGAGGCGTACCGCCGTAGTTGTTCGTTCTGGCCGTTAACTGCAACTTCGCAGTTAATTATAGCCTATGAAGTTACAATTCGTATAATACCTGTTATTTTTTGTCGATCCCGGAGCATCTGGGATGCGCACACAAGGAGGAAAGGAGATGATGGCGACCTTGAAGAGAGCGCTGATCCGATGCCGTATCTAGAAATCGTCGAAGGATCCCCCAGCGGGCCGGTCCACCTGCAGAGCGCCGAAGTCCTCATTGGCCGCGGCGAGTCCTGCGACCTGGTGCTCAAGGGCCGGTCGGTGTCGCGCTCCCACGCCAGGCTGAGCTGCCAAGGGGGGGCTTTCTTCATCGAGGACATGAACAGCCGCTACGGTACTTACCTGAACGGCGCCCGCATCGTCCGGCCGACCAAGCTGCTCAATAACGATCTCATCAAGATCGGCGACACCGCCCTGCGCTTCCGCGAAGGGGAGCCCGAGCCCGCTTCAGCGGCTTCCCCGCAAGAAGAAGGCAAGACCTTCATCCTCTCGACTTGCGATGCCACCGTGGAGCCGGAGAAGTCGACCCGGGTCGATCCGGTCCTCAAGCTCCACGCCGTCATGGAAATCCTCCGCTGCCTGCGGACCGCCTTCCAGGCCGATGACCTGCTGCCCAAGATCCTCGAGAGCTTGTTCCGGATCTTCCCCCAGGCCAGCACCGGCGTGATCCTGCTCCTCGATGAGCAGGATGGCAGGAAGCTGGTCCTCAAGGCCAGCCACAGCCGGCCGGGAGCGGGGGGGCAGGAGGTCGGCATCAGCCAGACCATCCTCCAGCAGGCCCTGGAGAAGAAGCAGGGGATCCTCTCCGCCGATGCCCAGAGCGATGACCAGTTCAAGGCCAGCTTCTCGGTGTCGACTTACAACATCCGCTCCTTGATGTGCGTGCCGTTCCTCAGCCAGTCCAATGAGCCGCTCGGCGTCCTGCAGCTCCACACCGGCGAAAGCGACCGGCGCTTCACCGAAGAAGATCTGGACATTCTCACCAGCGTCGCCAGCGCCACCGCCATGGCGCTCGAGAACCTGAAGCTTCACGAAGGGCTGCTCGCCAAGGAGAAAATGCAGCGCGAGCTGCAGTTGGCCCGCGACATGCAGCAGCGCTTCCTGCCGGCGGTCCAGCCTGTGGTCCCGGGCTATCAGTTCTTCACCTCCTACCAGTCGGCCCTCAGCGTCGGCGGGGACTACTACGGCTTCATCGAGCTGCCGGAGGACCGCCTGGCCATTGCCGTCGCGGATGTGTCGGGGAAGGGAATGCCGGCAGCCATGTTGATGGCCCGGCTGTCGAGCGACATCCGCTCCGCCGCCGTCGCTAACCCGGATCCGGGCGCGGCGCTGCAAGCGGTCAACCGGTCGCTGTGCGAGGCGGAATTCGAGGGGAAGTTCGTGACGCTGCTCCTCATGGTGCTTGACAAGAATCAGCACGCCATCACCCTCGCCAACGCCGGGCATCCGGCACCCCTCCTCCGCCGCGCGACGGGGGAGATCATCGAGCTGGGCAAGTCCACCGCCGGGTATCCGCTGAATGTCCAGCCGGGATTCGCTTACCAGGAGGCCACTTGCTCCCTCGAGCCGGGAGGAATGGTTCTGGCCTACACCGATGGGGTGGTGGAGGCGATGCGCGTCGGCGGCCAGCTCTTCGGCATCGAGCGGCTGAAGGACTGCTTCGCCGCCGGCCCGGACCAGCCCGGCGCCATGGGCGCGCGGATCCTGGAGGAAGTGAGCCGCTTCGCGGCGGGGCGAGCCCAGAGCGATGACATCACCCTGGTATGCTTCCGGCGGTTGCTGAAATCAGACTCGACCCGGTAAAAAGGTATTGAGGCGAGCAGTTCCAGGGGCGTTGATTGGTATCGGGGGCCAGCGATGAATCCTTGCGACCAGGAAATTTTGAAACGGCCTGATAGTATTTAATCAGCCTGCTGTTCCTGACCGATGTCCTGGCGGGGGACAGCTGGGTGACCGCCTTCCACGCGCCGGTGGCCGCGGGAGTGGTCTCTCAGTGCTTCGGCAAGGCGCAGCCGCGCGAGGGCTGGACGCTGGCCAAAGGGATAGTGTCCCGCAAGAAGCAGATCGTCCCGCCTCTCATGAACGCGCTGGCGGAGTGCCCCATCTAAAAAATTGTCGCCGCGACGATTTTTTCGGGGTTTTCGAGCATCCCCTGGCGATGCGCCACCAGGCATGCCTGCACGACGTCCGGATGGAACTCCTTACCGGCGGCGCCGCGGATCTTTTCGAGGACTTGGAGCAGGCTCTCCGCCCCCTGGGGGGCCACTTGCCGGTCCAGCTCCTTCGCCAGCGCCAGGATGCGGCCCAGGACGGGGATCTCATCCCCCTTCTTGCCTCCGGGCGAGCCGCTGCCGTCGTGGCGTTCATCTTGATGGTGGATGGCCTCCAGGGCCTTTTCCGTCTCCGGACCGGCGCTCTCCAGGTTCTCGAGCCGATGGAGCATCCCGGCCACCCAGGCGCCCTGAATATCCTCGACGGGGAGGCCGAGGCAGGCGGCGATGGCCTGGCAGTACTCCGCCACCCGGGTCGAGGAGGAGTCGCCCTCCTTCCCCCGCCTGGCGGCGTTCACGGCCAGCTTGAGGGCCTCTCGAATGACGCCCTCCCGCGCCTGGAAGTGGTGGAGCATGCCCAGGACGGCACTGATTTGCAAGCCGATCTGCGTCGCCAGCTCGAGGCCATCGCGGTCGAAGGCATCGGGGCGCTGCGTGTTGCTGAGGTAGAGCACCCCGGCGGGGACGGCGCCGATGATCAGCGGCACGCAAATGACCGAGCGGATGGAAAGGGAGACGATGCTCTCCACCTCGCTGAAGCGGAGGTCGCTGGCGGCATCCGAGGAGAGGATCGCTTGCTTGCTCCCCAGCACCTCCCGGAGGATGGTCCGGCTGATGGCCACCTCGCCTTCCCCCTTGGTGTCGAAGGTGGCAATCGGATGGAACCGGATCTCCGGTTCCAGGGCATCGACCAGCAGCAAATCAGCCCGGTCGCTGCCCAAGGCCGTTCCCAGCTCGCGCAGCATCTCGTTGAAGACGCCGCGCGGGCCTTCGCCGGCGGCGATCCTCTGGGCGAGCTGGCGGGGAAGGTTCTTCTTGAGGTCTTCCGCCTCCAGACCCGGGCCGGTGGGCTCGAAGCCGCTCAGGGTGTCGCGGAACCGGACCGACTCCATGGTCGGGGAGCCGTCGTGCAGCCGGAGGGCCCGCGCCGTCGAAAAGTTTTCGCTCTCGAGGAAGACCATGAAGGTGTCGCCCACGCGGATCTGGTCCCCTTCGCGTAGAACCACCTCGGTGATCTTCCGGTCGTTGACGAAGGTGCCGTTGCGGCTGGCCAGATCGCGGATGAAGTGCAGCTCGCCTATGCGGAAAATCTCGGCATGCCGGCGAGAGGCGCCTTGATCGGGGACCTGCAGTCCGATTTTCTCGCCGCGCCCCAAGGTGAGGCTCGGCTCCTGGATATGAATAAGAGCGCCCTTTTTCGGACCTGTCTGGATTCTCAAGATGGCCATTTTAGATTCCCGGAAAATTGTATGCCGCGAGGGGGCAAGGGATCAAGGGCCGCTACAGGATAAATCCGCTCCGCACCACCGTTCCCGGCTTGAGGCGCCGGGCCAGCTCTTCCCCGTCCAGGGCCGTGAGCGGGCTGATCTCCACGTAGCCGCTCGCGGCGCCGCCGTTCCCTCGTTCGATGCGCGCGCCGGCGGCCTCGAGCCAGCGCAGGTACAGCGCGGTCAGGTCGCGGCGCGACTGCTCCGGCGAGTCTTCTCCGGCGGCGTTCTTCACAGGGCTGAACTCCTCCTCGCGACGCACCTCGAGACTGACCGAGCGCCGGGTCTCCCCCAACGCGTCGAAGACGAAGGTTTCGAACTTAATGCCGTTCTTCTCCTTGGGCTTGACCAGGCTCCCCCGGTCGTCGAGGGAGGGGACCGACTTCTCGGCCACGTGGTAGGGGAGCTGGAAGCCGCCGCGGTTGAGGCGGCGGGCGAACTCGACGCTCAAGAGGTGAATGGCGATGGAGCCGGCCCAGTACTTCAAGCTGCCGTCGGGCAAGGTCGCCCTGGCATCGGATTCGGGCAGGTCGCTGTATTCGATCACCGCCAGCTTGCCGTCGCGCCGGCCCAGGACGCCCACCTTTTCGCTCCAGTCGCGCTTGCGCACCACCTTGGAGGACATCTCGGCCTGATGCAGGGCATGATAGCCGAGGAACACCGGGTCGCAGGGATTGACCAGCGGGTTGTCGACTTGAAAGTAGGAGATGGCCTCGATCCCCCGCCTCGCCAGCTCTTCGAGGGCGCCGGAGTCGCTCAAGGCCTTGATGGAGCCGCCGTGGCCGTTCGGGCTGGTGAAGACGCGGCTCTTGCTTTCCATGAAAACCTTCCCTTTCCGGTCGACGGCCGGGAGCATTTCCTGCTGGAAGATGAAGACGTCCCTCTCCTCCATGCCGAAGGACTCATTCTTCCTGAAAAAATCCGCCGTCGCTTGATGGTTCGACTCGCTGGTCATCACCAGCCACGGAACGGGGGCGCCGTAGCGCCTGGCCGAGGCGCGGATCTTTTCCGCGTGCACCTGAAAGAGGGTCCGCCGGCTCACCGGGCCGATCACGAAGGTCCCCTTCGGCCCGTCGAAGCCCAGGCGGGTTCCCTGCCCGCCGGCGACCACGAAAGCGGCTACCTTCCCCTGGCGCAGCAGCTCTTCCCCCCGCTGCCGCGCCTGCAGGTGGGCGATCCTCTCCTGATCGGTTCCGGGGATGGGGATGATGGGAGCGGGGGTCAGCTTGCCGGCGGCGGGCTTCGCCGGCTTCAGGAGCTGCGCGCGGACAAGCCGGTCGAGGAGGTTGAAGTCGATGCGGCTGAGCTGCTCGAGGAGCGCGGTCCGCTCCGCGCCGCTCAGCTCCCCCCAGAAGCGAAAGACGTGCCCCTGGCCGTGCTGCTCCGGCAGGCCGCGGAGGGCCGCCTCATCGATTTTTCCGGCATCGGGTCGCTTGCTTGCTCTCGCCATGTTCAACGCCTCTAGTTTCGGTTATCTCTCGATTTTTTTACGGACGAAGACCACCCGCCGGCCGCCATCGAAGAAGTACAGCTCCGCGCCGGAGGCCAGGATCAGCGCCAGGCCGCGGCCCGAAGAGCTTTCGGTGTCCGGGGGGCCCCGCAGCTTCTTCAGCAGCGCCTTCCAGTCGAAGCCGTTCCCCTGGTCGGCGACTTCCACGCCCCAGCAGTCCTTCCTTGAAAAAGCTCGGACCGTGACCCGTTTGCTCGGATCTTGAAGGTTGCCGTGCAGGATGGCGTTGGAAATGGTCTCGTCCAGGGAAAGCCGGTCGAAGAAGGGATCGGGCCGGCAGCCGGCCGCCTTCAGCTTCTTCAGCACCTCATTGATCAAGCGGTCGCGCTGGTCCAGGCGGCTGGCAATCTGGCCGCTGAAGATCTCATCGGCATCGGTGAACGGATGGGAAGTCGTCGATCTGCTCATGGCCAGCGCGGTGACATCATCAGGCCCTTTCCCGGCGCACCAGAATCAAGGTCCGGTCGTCCTGCGGGCCGCCGTTCTCGGCAAAAGAGTCCAGCTCGGAAAAGATCTCCTTGCGTATCAAGGTCAGGTCCTGATCGCGATGGCGCTGGAGACAGGCCGCCAGCCGGTCCTTGCCGAACATCTCACCTTGATCGTTCTCCGCCTCGATCAGCCCATCGGTGAAGAGGAGCAGCAGGTCTCCCGGGAGGAGCTGGAACTGGTGGCAGGTGAACTTCTCCCACGGAGTGATGTTGAAGGCCGGATCGGTCGCCTCCAGCATTTCGAGCGCGCCGCTCTCCCGAACGCACAGAGGCGGCAGGTGCCCGGCGTTGCAGTAGGTCAAGGTGCCGCTCTTCCCATCCAGGGTCCCCAGGAGCAAGGTCAAGAAATGGTCCGAGCGGAAGGTGCGGCGGATGTGCCTCTCGAGGTGCGACATGATGACGTCGATCTTCAGCCCATCATCGAGGTGGGCGTTGAGAGCCGCTTGAACGCCGGCCATGTACAGGGCCGAAGGCAGGCCCTTGCCGGAGACGTCGCCGATCACCAGCGTCAGCGGCGAGCCGTCCTTCTGGATGAAGTCGAAGTAGTCGCCGCCCACCTCATAGCAGGAAGAGGAGTGGCCTTCAATCGAGTACCCCGGCACGCTCACCGGGTCCTGGGGGAGCAGCCGCTCCTGGATCTCCTTGGCCAGCTTCAGATCGCGCTCGAAGACTTCCGAGAAGATGCGGGCGTTCACCCGCCGGAGGTCCTCGACCTTGTGGGCCACGAATCCGGCCAGAGGGCCCAGCGATTTGATGTCAACTTGCGACAGGTTGAATCGGGAGGAGAGCCGGTCGAGGTAAAGGACGCCGGTGACCTGGCCGCGGAAAATCAGCGGCACGCAGATGGCGGTGTGGGCGCCGCTGCGGATGAAGCTGTCCGTCGGCGAGTAGTTCTGGTCGTCGGCGGTGACCAGGACCGCCTCCTTGCTTTGCGCCACCCGGCGGAGAATGTCCTTCGAGACGATCACCTCCGACTGGCGCTCGGTGTGCTCCCGCTTGGCGACGATCTGGATCTGGCTGGGGTCGTTCTTCTCGAAAAGGATCAGGAAGCAGCGCTCGAAGGCCACGGCATCCTCGATGACGTCGAGGATGTGCTCGTAAATCTCCGGCAGCGGCGCTTCCATGAACAGCCGGAAGACCTGCTGCAGGCTCACCGGCTCCGGCCCAGCCTCCTTGGGGCGGGCAAGGGCCATCTGCATCTGCGGGAAGCTGTCGCTGAGGCTTTGCAGCGGATCATCCCAGTTCTTTTGCGACGGGATGAACAGGATGGTCTCGGTGCCGCGGGACCCCAGGGGGATTTCCGGATTGCCGGTGAAGGCGAGCTTGAGCTTGGAGGAGCCGATGCGCAGCTGGTCGCCGGAGTGGAGGTACTTCAGGTCGGCGACCTTCTCGTTGTTGACGAAGATGCCGTTGCGGCTCTGATTGTCGATGATGGCGAGCCCTTCCGGGGTGCGCCGGATGTAAGCGTGGCGCCGCGACACCGAAGGCTCGGGGATGACCAGGTCGTTCTCCACGCCGCGGCCGATGGAGAAAGGGAACCGGTCGATGCGCACCACGGAGCATTTCCCGGCGCGGTCTTCTACGTGAATGAAGTACTCGTCCATGAGCCAGGCCTTCAACTAGTCGACGGGTATCGCCCGTACTACTTCCTCTACAGTGGTGTGGCCTTCCAGAACTGCCCGGAAGCCATTTTTCCGAAGGGTTATCATACCCGATTGCACCGCCGATTTCTCGATTTCTTCGGCGCCGCGCGACTGGAGGATCAACTTTTGAATCGTTTCATCGCACTGCAGGATCTCGAAGATGCCGCGCCGGCCCCGGTAGCCGGAGTGGAAGCAGCTCGGGCAGCCGAGGCCGATGGAAAAGGAGGGCTTCTCCCCCTCGCGCAGGACCTCGGCGAACTCCGGCTGGCCGAGCAAGCTCTCCCCGTACTCGAACCGGGTCTTGCAGGAAGGGCAGATTTCACGGATGAGCTGCTGCGCCAGCACACCCCGCAGGGCGGGGGCGAGCGCGTAGGGCTTGACCCCGAAGTTGAGCAGCACGCTGATGGCGTTGGCGGCCCGCTGGGTGTGCAGCGAGGTGAGCACCAGGTGGCCGGTCAGGGCGGCGCGCGCGGAAACCTCGGCGGTCTCGGCATCGCGAACCTCGCCCACCATGATGATGTCGGGATCGTGGCGGAGGATGCCCCGCAGCAGGGCGGCGAAGCTCACGTCCAGCCGTTGCTGGACGGCGGTCTGCAGGACGCGGGGGATTTCATACTCGATGGGATCCTCGATGGTCATGACGTTCTGCTCGGGCGTGGCCAGCTCGAGAAGCGCGCCGTACAGGGTGGTGGTTTTTCCGGAGCCGGTTGGACCGGTGACGACGATGATGCCGCTCGAGTGCTCGATCAGCGACCGGAAGAGGCGGACCTCCTTCGGCGACAGGCCCAGCTGTTCGATCTTGCGGAGGCCGGTGGAGCGTTCCAGCACCCGCAAGACCAGGCTTTCACCGTGGAGGGTCGGGATCGCCGAGACGCGGAAGTCGATCTCTCGATCCTTGAAGATCCACGAAAACCTCCCATCCTGGGGCCGGCGCTTCTCGGCGATGTCGATCTCGGCGAGCACCTTGAGCCGGCTGATGACCTTGGGGTAGAGGTTGCCGCTCAACTGATGCAGGTCGCGCAGCAGCCCATCGACGCGGGCGCGGACCATGCAGCCGTCCGGAACCGGGGCGAAGTGGATGTCGGTGGCGCCGCGCTCGACCGCGCCGGCAAGCAGCGCCTCGGACAGCGCCGCGGGTTCTTGGGGGAGGTCCGTTGAAGTCATGGAGAGGGGCTCACCGGGATAGGGTCACTTCTTCGCGGCCAGCTGCGCCAGCGCATCCTGCTCTTTCTGAAAGAGGGGGATGACCAGGTCGAGGCGGATCAGCTTCCACATGCGCTCGATGTTCGGCGAGGCCCCGAACATCACCAGGGGGCCGCACTTCCGGTCGAACAGGAGCTTGTGGATCGAGGCGCAGCAGCCGAGGCCGGCGCTGTCGAGGTAGTCGATGGCCTCGAAGTCCAGGGCGATCCCCTTGACGCCGCCCTTGCCAATGACCTCTTCGAGCTTGGAGCGCAGCTCCGCCTGGTTTTCGCGGACAATTTTTCCCTCGACCCGGACGATATAATAAGGGTCTTGCGGCCGAACGGTGATTTTCATGGTCATGGGGTACTCCTTCGAATCGGTAACCGCCAGCATCCTACCAAGAAGGCTTTGAAAAAAAAGGCCTAAATCGCCAGGCGAGCCGGCGGCTGGTAAATAGCTATGGCAGGCTGGCGGACCAGGGCATAGAATGAATTTTCATACAGGAGACCAGCATGTGTCCAAGGGTCAGGATGCCAGGAGCGTCATGGTTCGCCGCGTCGGCTTTTCTTCTTCTCGCCGGATCGCTCGGTGCGGCGGAGATCGCCGCCAGCGACGATCACATCCTGATAGATGGCAGCCCGCTGTTCCTGAAGGGGGTGTGCTACAGCCCTTTCATCGCCGGCGATGCCCCCTGGACCGGCTCCGGCCCGAGCAAGGTGACGCTCCAGAAGGACGTGAAGGACATCAAGGATCTCCTCCACGCCAACGCCGCGCGCCTCTACGATCCCCTTCCCAAGACCTTTTACGACGCCGCCCGGCAGAACGGCGTGTGGGTGATTCAGGGGATCTTCCTCCCCTTTGACGCCGGTTCCCACGCGCAAGATCCCCCCGGTTACCTGCTGACCCCCACCTACCTGGCCGCGCAGAAGAACAGGATCAAAAGCGCCATCGACTCCATTCACTCGATGGCAGCCTCCGACACCATCCTCGCCTACGTCCTCGGAAACGGCTTCGACAGCCAGGTGGTCGCGAACACCATCCGCTCGCCGGCCAACCAGGGCCGCCCGCCCTATCAAGGGAAGTACTACAGCGCGCCTGCGGCCAGCCCGCTGCCGAAAATCGATGTCTACAACCAAGGCGACGGCCCCGAGGCCCCCTGCTGCCAGAAGCCGCCGGCCAGCGACTTCCCCGGCGGCCGGTTCCCTGATCCCCTGCCCTTCCAGTCGTTCCTCGCCGAGCTGGCCGACTACGCCGCCGACTATGAGATGACCAGGTACGGAAAGCGCCACCTCATCGGCCACGCCATTGGCCCCGCGCACAATCCTTTCCTGGGAGCCCGCGATCGCCCGGTTCCGGCCATCGAGACGCCGGTGGACCTGAGTTTCCTCGACGTCATCTTCGAAAACCTCTTCACTTACAGTCATCCCTACCTCGCCTACTACGGGTTCCCCGCTTATCTCGAGCGCTTGAAGGCCGCCTATCCAGCGACGCCGGTGGTGGTGCTCGAGACCGGCTACTCCACCTCCACCAAGAGCGCCGGCCCGGCTCCGGCTCCGTGCGGCTTCCCGTACCGGGAGCCGCGGCCTTTCACCATGAAGTTCGGCGGCGCCTCCGATGCCGACCAGGCCCTGGCGCTGGAGGCGCGCTGGGTCGATGTGGCCTGCTCGAAGCGGCCGCTGGCGGGATTTTTCGTCTTCGAGTACTACGACGAGTGGTGGTACACCGGAGCCATCAACGTCCAGGAGGACGAGCCGCTCGAACACTTCGGCCTCAAGCGCGTCAAGGGCACGCCGGGAAATTTTACCGTGACCGATAAACCGGCCTTCGCCAAGTTGGCGCAGCTCTACGGCTGCGAGGAGCCGAGCGCCGCCGCCGGCCCCTGCGCGCTGGTGCAGCGCTCGCCGCGGCTCATCGAGGCGACTTTCGGGAAAGCCTTCAATTTCGCGTTCCAGGCCGAGGGCGGCAAGCCGCCGTACCTCTGGTCGATCGATGATCCGGGCCAGCTTCCTCTCGGCATCGAGGGATTTCTCTTCGGCATTCCGCAGCGCTTGGGCGACTTCCGCTTCCGCGTGCGGGTCGAGGACTCGAGCTCGCCGCCGCTCGCGCAGGAGCGGCTCTACTGCCTGCGCGTCGGCCAGCCAAAGTTCAGCGCCCAGGGGCGGGAGATCTTCCTCAACGATGAGCCCTTTTATCTGAAGGGGATCGACTACAGCCCGCTCATCGCCGGCGATGCGCCCTGGTCCTGCATGCGGCACGCCGACCCCTTCGCCGACATGAAGGAGATCCGGGAGAAGCTTCACGCCAACGCCATCCGCGTCTACCAGGCCTTGCCGAAGACCGTCTACGATGCGGCGCGGGCGAACGGCCTCTTCGTCATTCAAGGAATTCATCTGCAAATCGACGACAAGCCCGAGCCCGGGGAGCCCGGCTGCGCCACCACCGATCTCGATCTCCTCAAGCCGCCCCTCTACGACCAGCTCGTGGAGCACGTCCGCACCGAAATCGAGGAGGTGCACAACCTTTTCGCGAGCGACGTCGTGCTCTGCTGGGTGGTGGGGAACGAGGTGGGATTTTGCGTCCAGCGCTCGACCATCCTCAAGAACCAGGACCGGCCGCGCTTCAAGGGGGTTTACTACCAGGTCCCCGATCCGCCGCCCAGGCTGCCCCCCCTGGAGGGGTGCGACGGCTGCGGGCGGGTCGACAAGTTCTGGGACCCTCATCCCTTCCAGTCGTTCATCTGCGAGCTGGTGGACCTGGCCACCGGCCTCGAGGTGGAAAAGTTCAAGACGCGCCATCTCATGGCGCACGCCACCGATCCCAACATGAGCGTCGCGGGGGCGGAAAAGCACCGCTTCCACCCCGAGATCCACTTTCCGGCCGACATGAGCTTCCTCGACATCGTTTTCCAGAACGTCTACAGCTACTTCCCGCCTTATTTGCGCTTCATCGGCTACGACCGGTACCTCGAGGAGTGCGCCAAGGCCTACCCGAACACTCCGTTCGTGGTGCTCGAGTGCGGTTACTCCACCTCCCCCAACCGGGACATCGACCACTGCGCCGAGGGGCCGACCTGCTGCATGGAGAAGGAGGGCATCGTCCAGGCCGACGAGCTGAGCTTGTGCTTCGGCGGCAACACCGAGGAAGAGCAGGCCAAGGGGCTCTCGCGGCAGTTCCGCAAGGCCACCGCCCGGCGCGGCTTGACCGCCGGCTTCTTCGCTTTCGAGTACTTCGAGGAGTGGTGGAAGGCGGGCAATCGCAGCGAGTTCGTGCAGGATGAAGACCTTCCCGAAGAGTGGTTCGGCTTGAAGCGAGTCCGCGGCACGCCGCAAAATTACCTGGTGAGCGACAAGCCCGCTTTCGAAACGGCGGGGTACCTGTTCGACCAGGGCTGGTGCTTGACGGAGACCCACATCGACTTTCTCGTGGCGCCCGATGGGGTGCTGGTGGCGATCTCGGAGATCGAGGGGGAGGATTTCGACTCCATCATCATCAAGAGGGACGGCGCGGTCATAATCGAGAAGAGCCCAGTGGCCATGGACCAGCAAGTCCTCCTCGTCGACTCCAACCCGCCGCCGGGGGAGCGCCTCTACAGCGCCGTGGCCCGGAAGCGGTTCGCAGAGTGCCCCGAAATCTTCGCCAAGGTGACGGTCCCCGCCCGCACCGGCTTCCGGCGCGGCGATGCCGATGCCAGCGGGGCGGTGGATATCACCGACGCCATCGCCACCTTGAGCTTCCTTTTCCTGGGCACCGGCGCTCTCCCTTGCCAGGACGCCGCCGATGCCGATGACCACGGCAGCCTTGACATTTCCGATGCGATCTATACCCTGAACCGGCTGTTTCTGGGCGGCGACTTGATTCCGGACCCCGGGCCCGACGCCTGCGGCCTCGACCCGACGCCGGATGAGCTGCCGGAGTGCGAGTACCCCGCGGAGGCCTGCAAAGCTCAGCCATGAAGAAACTGGCCATCTCCGTATTCTCTCTCCTGCTCGGACCGGCCGGCGGCCTCGATCCGGCCTTTGGTCAGAACCCGTTCCCGATCGAGGAGAAGCTTGACCCGCCGAAGCTCGCCGAGCCCGACCTCAGCGCCCAGAAAAGCTCCGAGGCGATGATCAAGGGCCTCTTCAAGGAGGACTACGCCAGGAAGGCTGCGGCCGACAAGGCCATCCTGGCGCGGAAGCTTCTTGAAAAGGGGAAGGAGCCCAACCTCGAGGCCGCCGAGCGCTACGTGCTCTACCGCGAGGCCAGAGACCTGGCCGTGCAGGCGGGCGAGGTCGAGCTGGCCCTGGAGGCGCTTCGAGAACTCCGCGACCGCTATCAGGTCCGCGACCTCGAGCTGACGGCGGCGACGCTCGCGGCGCTGGCAAAAAACGCCCGCTCGCCAGAGGCGCCCGCGGCGCTGGCGCAGGCGCACCTCGACTTCGGCCGGATGGCGGTGCTGGCCGACGATTACAAGCTGGCGGGGAAGGCGGCGGGCGAGGCCGCCGCTTACGCCCGCAGGGGCCAGGAGGCGGTGCTCGCCATCGAGGCCGAGGAGCTGGAGAAGGAAGTTGATGCCATCGAGCGCGAGTACCAGGCCTTGAAGCCGTCCGAACAGAGCTTGCCAGCCGGCTCCGAGGACGCCCAGGCTTGCCTCGCGGCCGGGCGCTTCCGCTGCCTCTTCAAGGGGGACTTCAAGGGAGGCCTGCCCCTTCTCGCCAAGGGAGCCGATCCGGCGCTCAAGGACCTGGCGGCGAAGGACCTCGCCGGCCCGGGCGATGACGGCGCCCGCGTGGAGGCTGGGGATGCATGGTGGAGCTTCTCCGAGAGGGAAAAGAGCCTGCCGCGGCGGCGCGCCATGGAGCGGGCGGTCTTCTGGTACGAGAAAGCCTTCCCCAGCCTCTCCGGCCTGCTGAAGGCGCGCCTCGAGAAGCGCCTCGCCCAGTACGCCGCCGAGCTGCGGCCGCAGAAACACTGGAGCGACGTCTTCGGCCAGACCGGCAACGAGAACAAGAACAACATCTACACCTTCGAGCTGAAGCCCAAGGGGAAGACCGCCATCTTGCGCTTCTGGGCCACCAGCCCCCGCAAGATGGATTCCTACGGCGAGGTCACCTTGAACACGCCGCAGGCGAAGAAGCAGGCGGTTCACAAGTGGACCCCCCGCGACTTCAAGGTCAACTTCGAGAAGGTGAGCTCCTACAAGGACCTGAAGCCTTTCACCATCGACATCTCCAGGTGGGTGGCGGCCCCGGGCAGCTACGACGTCCACTTCCAGTACAAGACCGGCCGCGACGCCTTGAAGATCCTGCGGGTGGAGATCTTGGTCTACTGAAGAAATTTCAATTCCCTCAGGATTTGGCTTTTAACGATTTTCTGCGCTTTATTGCCTGCCGGGTCAATATCCTGGCAACTTTTTGGGGCAAATGGATCAGGATAAAACGCCGGGCGGGATACAAGTAGTCCTCGCCGCTTTCATCGATGATACGCAATTCTCCGTCTTGAGCGCTGGGATCCAGCAGGACGCGATAAATCTTGTGAAGCTCCAGCGAAGCGGGATAACCGCTGCTGTCCACGCAAATGGCAAATTGAGGGGCGGCGTTGGCGCTTTTTTTCATGCTTTTCTAGGCTAATCCAGATACTTTTTGATTTTTATTTCTTTTTTGCCTATCCCATGCGCTTCATACCAATGCAGTTCAGCTTTCCGTATTCTACCGCTGGGGAGGCGAACGAAAGCAATGCCTTTAAGTTTCCTCCATCTTCCCACTCCAAAAGATTTTTGCAAAGGCGAGAAATCATGGATTCCACGTCCCACTGCAATGGGCTCGATATCAGTAATTCTGGTAATTATCTCAAAATCATCGCCAACCATGGAACAAATACCTGGCAACCAAGGTAACATTTAAACAGGTAAATATTGTATTATTAGAAATAATATCCTTCAAGGCCTGAATTGGCTCTCGAAGAACTGCCCCTGGTTCATGGCGGCCAGCTGGCGCACGAAATCCTTGCGGTCGGGGCTGGGATTGGCCTGTGGGGGAACGTAAAAACCGTGGATGGGAATGCGCTTGAAGTTCATCCCGGTGGTGGCGGCTAAAGTTTGCTTCAAGTAGGATTCCTCGCTCCCGCCTTCCGGGCTCGTCCCCTTTCCGGTCCCGATGTAGATGATGGCCAGCGTACGGGCCATCGAGCGGTTACCCCGCTCGATGGCGGCCCTGAACCCGTCGGCGACTCGCGCCTCCTCGCCGAACTGCAACTGCTCTCTCAAGAACTGCCGAGCCTTTTCGGGCAAGGTGGTTGGTTCAAGCTCCGAATCGCCATCGGGAAATCTCTGGACCGTGTCTTTGAAGAAGATCCATCCCAGATCGACGCCCTCCTGCCGGCTTGAGAATTCCGCGCCGGCCTCGAGGAGATCCCGCTCGAGGCGCTCCCAGACGCCGCTCCTCCGCATCTCCTCGGTGGCCTCGACGCAGAAGATGAAGCCGTGGGCTTCCAGGCGCTGGCCGAGGAAATCCACCGCCAGCGGGGGAATGGGGGGAATTTCAAAGCGCTCGGGGAAGAGGATCTTGAGAAAATCGTCCCAGCGGCCGTGGATCTCCCAGCCTTTTGGTCCCGGATCGCAGGTCACTGGATAGAAATCGGAAGGGCTGAAATCGGCATGGCATAAGAACACTTCAGGAAGCAAGCCGCCGTGCTTGCGGTGGCAGTCGTGCCCCCAGGTGTCCTCGGAGAGGTAAAAGCCGGCCTGCTTGTTCTCGATGAACTCGATGATCTTTTCGCGATCGGCCGGATCGAGCGATCGGGCCTCTTCCAGGAGGTACCGAGGAAAAGGCAGCCCGCCGCTTCCCGCGCCCCGGAGGTTGGCCAGCAAGCCCCCGGCCAGCTCCCGGGCCTCGGGCTTGGGAAAGGGGTAGCTTTCATAAAAGGGGCCGCTCGCCTCGAGAACCAGGTCATCCCCCACGACCCACCTTTCTGCAATGCCTTCGCGGCGCTTGAAGTCGGGGACGAAATACCAATGCCGGTTGCCATCCTTCTCATACTCCGCCAGGCGCTCCGGCGGATCGGCCGTCCACACCCCATCGGGCCCGGCGGAGATGAGGCACCACTCTTCCGGCCGGTCGTTCGGCCGGAGCAGGACCACGGGATGGCCCCATGCATCGGTGACCAGAGGCAGATCCTCGGGCGGATCATGCCGGTTGTCTTCCCAGAAAATTTTTCCCTCCTTCAAGGCGATCGGGATCCCGTTGACGCGGGCCTCCGGGCCCAGCACCCGGAGGAACTCTGCCGCCACGGGCCGCAGCCGGAGGAGCTGGGCCTTGATCGCCTCGACTTCCTCCCGCGAACTCCGATCCGATCCGCCGGCACAAGCGGGCAGGAGCGCCAGCCAGAGGATGAGGGCCTGTTTCAGCAGATATTTTTCGCGCCGGATCAGGAGTCCCATTTTTTTCAGCCTTAATCTAGCGCAGCTTCGCCGCAAACCGACGAGTTTGCCTTCGAAGCTTGTTCATGCCGGCGAAGACGAATCCTTTTTTAATAGAGCTGCGCAGGCTGGTGGCTAGCGACTGGCGGCTGGCGTTGCAAATTTTTAGTCGCCAGCCGCCGGACGCCAGCCGCGAGCCTGTAACCGATTATAGTTGTGTTAGTTAGACTCTATCATCAAAACTTCTTCGCAGGCTGCGGAGATGTCTTGGCGTCCCAGGACCGCTCTCCAATTCGCTTTGCGTCTTAACTTTGCGTCCTTTGCGTCTTTGCGGTTATTAT
>JACQVS010000132.1 GCA_016209605.1 Planctomycetota bacterium | reverse complement strand
GGGGAAGGACGCCCAGAAGAAGGGGAGGACGAAGCCCCGCGAGGACGGCCTCGGCCTCCCCAACCACACGGTGACGCTCAAGTGCGAGCTGCCGCCGGAGGAGCACGACATTGTCTCCAAGGCGATCGAGAAGGCCGCCCCGCGAGCTCGAGCGCAGCCTGGTGCCGGGAGCCTTCGTGGAGCCCAAGGACGCTCTCCTCCACATGTCAAAGCGGCTCCTCGAGACCGACCTCGCCGGCGATCCGGCGGCGGGAGGCGGCCCGCCGGCGACTTCCGGAGCTCGGGTGGAGCGAGAGGACTCCCTCTTCACCATTCTCTACGTACTTTGCCCGGAGTGCCGCAAGGCGAGCCTCCCCACGGCTGAAGGACCTATCGAGCTCCCGCCGGAGGTGGTCGAGCGCGTCGAGCCCGAGGCAAAGAAGGTAACCATCACTCTCGAAGAGGAGCTGGCGGGCGCCTTCCGGCCGGAAGCCCCCCTGCCGGGAACTCAGGGGGCCCAGAAACCAACGACTGAGCCGCGGCCGGAACCGGCGCCGAAACCGGTCCCCAAGGCGGAGCGCGACCGGCCCAACACCGCGCTGCTCGTAAAGAAGGTGAGGCTGCGGGAGAGCGGCGTCTGCGGCAACCCGGGGTGCCGCCGGCGGCTCCATCTCCACGCCCATCATCTCGAGTTCCGCCTCTACGGCGGGAAGACGGTGCTCTCCAACTCCCTGCTCCTCTGCGAGTACTGCCACGCTGGTTGTGTGTAGCTGCACATAATTCCTGCGTCCATCTTGGACTCCTCAAGATTGAGGGGAATCCCTTCACCGGGCTCGCCTTCCGTAGAAAGAGCATCCCGGCCCTGGCGGATTTTCAACTGGCGCTGAAGGAGCTGTCAAGAGTCCCCGAGATCCGCTTGGAAGTGAAATCCGGGATCGACGGCCTGGGAAGGAACGGGGCCAACCGCCGCCATTCCGCAATTGCGGACTCCGCAATTGCGGGTGCGCCGGGATCCCCGTATGAGGGTCTCCTCAAGGCCCTGGGGAAGATCGGTTACTCCAGGACGGAGGCCCTGAAGCGGCTCCGGCTCGCCCGGGAGAAGCTTGCCGCCGCCGGCGGCAAGGAGCCGGCGGAGGGTGAGCTCCGAGCAGTGGCGCAGGAGCGAACGGCCGGAGGGGCCGGGCGCCACGGAGTGGCCGGCTCTGAGGCCCGCCCCGAAGCGAGGCGCGAGAGCACCGAGACGGAGGGGGAGATCCTGGTCGCGGCGATCCGGGGCTGAGCGGGGATTTAAACAGGGGATTCCAGAAGGATTCCGCAACCCCGTTGCGAAATCCCTGGTCTGGCGAAGGGACTGGCTCACCCATTGGTGGACTAGCCGGGTAGGATGGAGGCGCGGATCGGGCTTCGAATGATGCCGTCGTTTCCACCATCCCCCCTATCATTCCGTACGGCGAGTTTTCCTCGATACGGCTGGGAGGCTGGCTCTCAGGCGGTGTCTTCCTGCCACGCGGCGCTGTTAAGCCTGCTCCCGGCATACCGTTGCCTCGCTGCAGTTTACGCTTTCAACAATTTGGTCACCCCCCTTGTCGATGGAAATAACTACGACAGCTACTGGACGCTTGTATCGGCGGGACTTTCACTTGCTGGAATAGCAGCTAGCCTCGCTGCACCAAATCCGTTTGTGCACCCCCGGAAATGCCTTCCCTTGAAGCGCTGGTGCATGATAAGGTATTTACGCCCCAAAACCAAAAACCAGGCTCCAGTCAGCCGGTTCAGCTTGCAGAATTACGAGGCAGGAAGTTGGGGATGATCACAGCTTATGACGAAGCCAAGAAGCGTTTAACGGATCTGAAGAATCACAGCACCATTGTCCAAGCCCATCCTTCCGTGCGAGACCGGGCTGAACGCCTTCTGGCGGTCCATCCCCTGCGTGCAGCCGATGCTCTACAGCTTTCAGCTGGGCTGGTTTCCTGCGATGACAAACCCCAGGGCGAAAGCTTCGTTTGTCTGAACCCCCGGCTGCGAGAGGCTGCAGTACGGGAAGGATTCATTGTACTGCCAGCAAAAATGGCTCATGGATAAACCGGAGGTCTCGTGAAAACCCTTTTCTCGATCGCGGCCGGTATGGCCCTCGGAATTGCCGCCTCGGCCCTTGTGGTTTTTCTGAAACGTTCGCCCTCCGCCGAGGAGCGCGCTCTGGCCCCCATCCAGGGCGCGGTGGAGGAGAAGCTGCGGGTGGAGTACGAGAAGGCGCAGGATGAGATCAAGCTCCTGAAAAAGCTGCTCGCGGTGCTTGGGAGCGGCCAAAAGGCGGCTCCGGGGAACTCCGGAAGCCTGCCCGCCAAAGCCGGCGTCTCTCCCCACCGCGATGACGAGGCGCCGGAGCCATCGCAGGAAGAGCGCCGGACGAGCGTCCGGGAGGCCCTCGAGCTGCTGGAGAAAAACGCGAAGCTCAAGGAGATTTACCAGCGTTTCTCTAAGGAAGAAGGTGCCTACCCCAACTGGACCAGCTCCCGCTTCCTGCAGGACCCCGGCATCCATCCTGACGGTTCGACCTTGAGCGACCGGGACCGGCGGCGATTCGAGATCCTCTACGCCCGCGCTTTCGAGCGCCTGAAGGCCCTGGACCTCAAGCGCCAGCTCTACCTGGCGGAAGCGGCCGCCCGGAAGCTGGATGACCTTCTGGAAGGAGCCCCCCCCGCCTCCGGGCCGATCGGCTCCTCCGGCCAAGGCCTCTCGGTCTCCTTGCCGGACAACCTGCAGGTCATCCTCCCTTCAGGGGCGGCAGAGGAGATCCAGCTCCTTGAGGACGAAAAAACCGCGGCCGTGGTCGAGTGGCTGGTCGAGGCCCAGAAGTTTTTCACTTCCTCAAACTGAACGGCGCGCCGGATCGACGGCGGGAGGGGATGGCTCCCTTCTCAACGGCCTGGAGCAGATCCGGCAAAGGGGACTCATCGCACCATCAGCCATGGCACGTCATTCCCATTTGGATCTTTTTCAATCCCAAAGGATTCTCGTGAAACAAGCATCAGGCTTGAAAAAAAGCCCTGGCTGGATTAAGCTTGCGGAAAAAACCCGATAGAATTGGTCAAATAGATAAATGAATCCCAAAATTCTCCAGATGCTCACAGAGTTGCGCCATGCCCTGGAAAAACTCTATGGCCCGAGTTTAAATCGGTTGCTGCTTTATGGATCGCAAGCAAGAGGTGATTCAACTGATGGTTCAGACGTGGATGTTTTGGTGGTGCTCAGCGGAAATGTCAGTCCCGGGGAAGAAATCGCCAGAACGGGGCAATTAGTCACGGATCTGTCACTCAAATATGATAAGGTCATCTCTTGTGTGTTCATCTCGTCCGACCGTTTTGAAAATGAGCACAGCCCGCTATTACAAAATGTTCGAAAAGAAGGAGTGAGTCTTTGAATCCCGAGCAGATCGCCTTGTTAAAAAAGGCCAAAGACAGCTTGAGAGGCGCAAGAGTGCTAGCCGATGAAGGACTTTTTGATTTCGCTGTTTCACGGGCCTATTACACTATGCTTTATGCTGTAGAATCGTTCCTTCTGCAGGCAGGCGAGACTTACTCAAAGCATTCCGCTGTTATTGCTGCATTTGGGCAGAAATTTGCAAAAACCGGCACCATACCGGCAAATTTTCATCGTTATTTGATTGAAGCCCAGGAGGCTCGCAACGTAGGTGATTACGATGCTGGTCCTGGCTTGACGCAGGCACAAGCCTTGGAGCAAATCAAGCGTGCTGAGGAATTTGTTAAATTAGCTGAACAGTATTTAGGCCAGTTTCCATAGAGACGCAGCTAGAATTGTTGGGCGAAAACATCAAGCGCCAGCTCTTCATGGCGGAAGCAGTCACCGACAAGCTGGAAGGGCTGCTGGAGGAGAGTGAAATTTTACCAGAATTTTTGGACAACTGCGGAGGAAAATTATTTCGCTTCCGCCGCGATGGCTCCCGGTATCGCCCGCCTTGCGGTCACAGGAGAAGCAGGTAAGGCCGGCCTGGGAATCGAACCCAGCAACAGCTTATGATGGGCTGTCCTGTGGATTTGCAATCCACGGGGAACGCCAGTTCCCTTTACCGGCCAGAATCTAAAAGTCGATCCGCTCCTCAAACAACAACTCCAACTGGCTGTCGCCGGCGAGTTGAAATTACTGTCAGGGAGTTCCGGAGAGTTCGGTCAAAAGGGAAATCGGCAAGCCTTGATCTCAAAGCTGCCGAGAAAGGCGTCTATCGCGGGAGGCATGCGAATGCCATGAACCGCTCTCTCCAGTGGATAAGCGCTACCCTCAGAACCGGGGCAGGAGGACCTGTTGTCTTTATTTGATGCTCGAGGCGCTCGAAGCCATCAAACCGACACTCAAGCCCTTTTGTTGGCGGAAATTCAGGTGAAAGGCGCTTTGAAGGAGCGGTAGCGACCAGGCATGGGGCGAATGATAATCCAGGAGGTTTGCCTTTTCAACAACGAGGTCTCGCCAATGAGCCTTCAGCTCTCCCCCTTGAGATACGCGAGCAGGTCCGCCAGCTCCTGGTGGGTCATGCTCTTTTCCAGCTCCTGGGGCATGAGGGAGAGGTTGCTCGAGACGAGGCTGGCGATGTTCTGGCGCAGGATGGTCTCCTCGATCCCTTGCGCCTGGCGGAGGGTGATGCTCGCCGGCGTCTCGGAAGAGATGAGCCCGGTGAGCGAGCGGCCGTCACGGGTCTGGACCAGGTAGCCGGTGAATCCGGGGAGCATCTCGTACTCAGGAACGAGGAGGTGGAGGAGGATCGACTCCTTGGGCTGGCTGCGGATGTCGAAGAGGTCGGGGCCGACCGGCACTCCCTCGCGGTCGAGGCGATGGCACTGGGCGCAGAGGCGCTTGAAGACCTCGCGGCCGTTCGCCGGGGCGGGCTTCAAGGCCAGGACCGGCTTGTATTCCTCGTAAACCTTCCTGCGGTCGCCAGGGCCGGGCGACTTGAAAAGCTTCTCGGCGCGCCGGCGGATGGATTCTTTCTGGTGCTGGAGGAGCTGACCCCGCCGAGCCGCCTCGACGGCGCCGGCGGGAACGGTCCCATCCTCGACGGCCTGGAGCAGGCCCGGCAAATGAACCTCGTGGGACAGGACCGCCGCCAGCGCCGCGTTCCGGAGCGGCGGCGGGTAGGCCTTCCAGCGCTCTGGGACGAGCAGCTCCCTGGCGGCGCCCGCGTCCTTCAACTCCCCCAGCGCCCTCACCGCCGCAATCCTCAGCTCCGCCGGCTCCTTCGAGTCGAGAAGGGCGAGCAAGGCCGGAAGGACCTTCTCCGGGCTCGCGTGCGCGAGGAAGGAGATGGCGTTAATCCGGAGTGGCACGGCCTCCTTGGCATCGGCGGCCTGGGCCATGGCTTGCTCAAGCATCGCCTCGAGCTGCGGCCCCGCGCCGGCACCGGCGAGGCTCGCGAGTCCGGAGCCCTCTCCGCGCCCGCGGGCGCTCGAGGCGAAGCCGTTCAGCAAGGCGATGCGGCAGCTTCCCTCGGCCGGAGCGCTCATCTCCAGCAGCTTCCTGAGCGCCCCCGCCAGATCCGCATCCTGAGCTCTCGTCCCCACCATTTTTCCCAGCTCGGCGAGGAGGAGCAGGAAGCCGGGGCGGCTCAGATCGGGGGAGCGGAGAAGCTGCTCCAGCAGCTCCCCTTCCCGGCCGCCCGCCGAGCTGAGCACGGCAGCGCGGATCCAACGGTCGTTGGCGTCGCGCGCAGCGATCTGAGACAAGCAGGCGACTGCCAGCTCGCCGCTCGCGCTTCCCAGGGCCAGGGCGCACTGGAAGCGAACGCGCGCGTAAACATCCCTAGTGCGCGCCAGCCGCGCCAGCTTGCCGGAGGAGGAGAGATAAGGTTCGCACAGCCGCGCCGCGACCTCCCGCACTTGCGGAACTTTGCTCTCCATGGCTTTCCGGATGATCTCCTCCTCCAGCCCGTCCAGAACCTCGAGCGCGAACAGCGCCGCGGCCATACTGGCGGCGGAGAGCGGCTTCTTGAGGGCCGCCTTCAAGAGCGGGATGGCCGTCTTGTCCCGGCGCTCGACCAGGAGCCGGAAGGCGGCATCGCGCTGCCAGCCCTCGGGATGCTCGAGGCCAAGGACCAGCTCGTCGATGGCAGCGCCCTGCGGCGCCGGCGACTTGACCCGAGCGCCGGCGCCGATTTTTTCGCCGGTGACGCGGTAGATCCGCCCCAGGCCCTTGCCGCTCTCGAAGTCGGCGCGCTTGCGGATCTCCTCCGGCAGGTAGTCGGGGTGCTCGATGGTCTTCCGGTATATGTCGCAGACGTAGAGCGCCCCATCGGGCCCGTTTCCAAGGAAAACCGGGCGGAACCAGTCATCCCTCGAGGCCAGGAACTCGACCTTGTCCCGGACGCGCCGCGCGGCGAAGGTGGCGCCGTCCGGATCGAGCCGGTCGTAGTGGACGAGGTTGCCGGTGGGGTCGCAGGAGAAGGCGCAGCCGCGGTACTCTTCCGGCAGCGCCACGCCCCGGTAAATCAGCACTCCACAGGCCGCCGTGAAGGTGCCGACGTGCGAGTCGGCGGTGGTGATGTTGGCGCTGATGGGATAGAGGCGCGCCGCGCCGCCGCCGCCGCGGAGGAGCGGATTGGCCTCGAGGTCCGGGCAGTCCTGGAGCGTCTCCGAGAAGGCCAGGTAAGGATTGCGCTTCAAGGCGCGCGGGCTCAAGACCACGTGCTGCACCTGGACGCGGTTGTAGCAGACAAAGCGGCGGCCGAAGTCGTCGAAGGTCAAGCCGAACTGCCCCCCCCCGCCCGCCGCCTCGCATTCCAGGGTCTCGGGATGGAAGCGCACGTCCTCCCGCGTCTCGAGCGCCGGGCGCTCCGGGCGATCGGGACAAACGACCTTGCCGCCGGTCAAACCGCTGGTGAGGTAAATCCAGCCGTCGGGTCCCAGGGTGGGATGGCTCGCGCGCAATTGCGTGCTGCCTCCCGTCGAGAAGCCGGTGAGCAGCACCTGGCGCGTGTCGGCCCGGCCATCGCCATCGGCGTCCTTCAGGTAAAGCAGGTCGGGGGCGCAGGTGACCAGGAGGCCGCCCTTCCACGGCAAGAGGCCATTGGGAAAGGTCAAGCCGGCGGCAAAATCGGTCCGCTTTTCGAAGCGGCCGTCGCCATCGAGATCCTCGAGCAGGGCGATCCGGCCCCCCGGCGGCATCCCCGCCCCCGGCCCGGTGGGATAATCGCGGTTCTCGGCGGCGTACAGCCGGCCGCGCTCGTCGAAGGCGAGGGCGACCGGGTCGACCACCAGCGGCTCGCAGGCGACCAGCTCGATCCGCAGGCCCGGCTCGAGCTGGAAGGAGCGCAGCGCCTCCTCCGGCGCGAGCGGGCCGCCGGCGGCCCCTTGAGCCAGGATTTCCGCAAGGAGATAGAGCAGCGCGCCGCCATTTCCCATGATCGCTCCTCACTTCAGCTCCGGCGGCACGTTGCCGTAGGACCACGGGGCCTTGAAGGGAGGCGCTCGCGGCGGTTCGAAGGCCGGGCCGGGCTTCATCGAACCCGCCAGCTCGAGTCCGGCCTCGAGGAACTGCCGGCCGGCGGTGGGCTCGAGATTGCTGTAGCTGGTGAGGCGGGTCTCGTAACCGCCGCCGCTCGGGCCGAGGGCCTCCTCCGTCGGCACGTAGCCGACGCAGCCGTTGGCCAGCTCCACCGGCCAGGTGAACTTGAAGTTGCTGCGCTTTTTCAGCTCCAGGCCGAAGTCGACGAAATACTCGGCGGGGTTCGAGATGAAGACCGCCGGCCCCACCTGGACCGCCTGCGCCTCCACCTCGACCTCCGGGCTCTTCCGGATCGAGGCGTCGAGGAGCAGGATCTCCTTGGCGAAGATCCACTCGGTGTGACCCATCTCCTGCTCGGTCTTCTGGGCGATCTCCAGGCACTTCTGGACGCGCTCCGGGCTGGGAATGCGGCGCCGGATCTTCCACACCTTGGACCGGAAGTCGACCGGAACCGCGCTGCCGGCCTCGGCGGTCAAGAGGACCTTCACCGCCTCGGCGCCGACGCGGCCGCCGACGAACTTCGCCTGCTTTTCGCCGGGCATGGAGGCGTGGAAGCTGAGGTTGTCTTCAGGGGTGATGTCGCCGCAGGCCCCCTGCAAAAAAACCACCGGCGCATCGGCTCCCATGGCGCCGCGGATGGTTTTTTCCATGTAGTAGATCCAGTTGGCGGAGAAGCCGCCCGGGCTGCTGGTGGCGTGGCAGGCGAAGTTGACGATGCAGCCGATCAGGCGGCCGTCTCGGTCCCAGGCGCCGATCACGCCCACCTCCGGATCGATGGGCGCGGCGTAGCCGAGGATGTCGGGATTGCCGCGGCCGGGATGGGTGAAGGTGAGGCCGCATTTCATGCGCAGGCGGCGATTAAAGGAGACCTGGTCCTCGCGGCCCGAGCCGAAGCTCAAGCGCGCCTCGACCTTCTTTTCGTCCGCCTGGCAGACGGCCTCGGCGATCTCGGCGGCGACGCGCTTCAGGTAGGCGTTGTCGGCGGAGGAGGAAAACTCATAGGCGAGCTTCTGAACCAGAGGGGAAGCGTGGTCGTATTCGCCCGGCAGCGTCATGGCCACGGGCCCCGACGAGTGGGAGTGCGACGCCCCCACCAGCACCGCCTCGGGCGGAAGGCCGCGGCGCTCCCGGATCAGCCGGCGCGCTTCGATGACCAGGGGCCGTGGGGCGACCAGCGCGTCGATCCCCACCAAGGCAACTCGCTTCCGGCCATCGTCAAACACCGCGGCGCGCACCTTGCAGGGATCGTGGATGCTGCGGCCGTAGACCTTGCCGTAGTTTCCCGGCATCTCGGAGCCGGCCTCGGGCGTGATGTCGCGCTCGGCGAAGCCCGCCTTGAAGGGCGCGGCGGCGCCGCCGGGCTCCTGGGCGGCGAGGGATATGTAAACACCAAATACCAGAAGGCCCGCAAACGCCGGAAATCCGCCAAGTTTCATCATCCAAGTTCCTCCTGACGCTCACTTCTCCGCCGGTCCCCATCGATCCTTGGTGTCCTGGCGCGCCTGGACCACGGCTTCGACGTAGGCCTGAGGAAGCTTCTCCGGCTTCCCCGCGGCGGTCCACCACCGCGGCGTCTCGGTGTAGATCCAGACGTACTCGTCGGCCTCATCGAAGGCCGCTCCCACGGCCTTCTGGAAAGCCGCCGGGGTGAAGTAGTTCTTCTCGAAGTTCTCGACGCTCCAGCCTTTCCTCCGCCAGTCCTGGTCCATCCACAGCCCGAAGGCGAAGGAGAAGACCCTGGCATACCTGGCGGGATCGGCGACCATGGCGAGCGCCTCCTCCCTCATGGCGTGGTAGGCCTGCGAGAATTGAGCCGGCTCCTTGTAAGCGTACGAAAGCTCGTGGCCGTCGACCAGCCTCGTCTTCCCCCGGCAAGCCTCCACCAGGCCGTCTAAAAACGGCGCCAGGAGGCCGTAGCTGCACTCCTCGAGCGGCCTGGCGGTCTTGCCGCTCCGGGACTGATGCCACGGCAGCGAGTAGCCGAAGGTGAGGAAGACGGTCAAGTCCGGATAGCCCTCCTGGAAGGCCTCCAGGACCTCGCGGCCGCGCTTCCGGACCTGGGCGGCGTACTCCGGCCAGGGCTTGGTCTTGGCGTCGCGCTGCTTGCGGTAGTCGAAGAGCGGCGCGTTGTACTGCTCGATGTCGAAGAGGAGGCCCGCGGCCTTCCCCTCCCTGGCCACCTGGGCGGCCAGCCGGGCGTTCTGGAGGATGGCGGCGAAGTCATCGAACCAGTCGAGATCCGCCGGCGTGGTGTTGAAGCGCAGGAAGTTGTGCCGGAGGCGCGTCAAGGGGGCGGCCTTCAAGTCCTCGAGCGCCGGCTCGAGCTCCGCCGCGGTGAAGGCCCGCTTCCCCCACCCCTCCCAGGTGAAGTTGCCGGCGCCGCCATCGGCCTTCTTGTAGTTGATGTGGAAGACGCAGCCATCGAAGGGGGTCGCCTCCATTTCCTTGGCGTGCTCGCGCAGGAAGGCTGGATCGGGCTCATCCCAGCCGAACTCGATGAGCTTTTTCGCCGCCCCCCTCGCCGCCGGTCGGGCGGAAGAAATGCGGACGCGCGCGTAGCGCAGGATCTCGCCGTTCCCGGCAACTCCGAAGAGGTCGAGGGTTTCACCCGGCGCGCTGCCGCCGCGCTCGCAGGCGGTGAAGAAGGACGTGAAGGGGAACTCCAGGGGGATGGTCTTCGCCGGCCCAGGCTCGGGGAGGATGGGCTGCAGGCGGAGTTGCTGGATCGCCTTGCCTTCCAGCGCCCCCTGAACCGAGTAGACGGCAAACAGGCGCTGGCCGAAACGGTTCGGGAGGCCGGCGTGAAAGCGGGCGTGTCCAGGGGAGAGATAGCTCGACCCTTCGCCCCCCTCCCACACCGCCTGCGGCCCCTTGATGAGCTTGCCGTCCTTGAAGACCGAGCAGACCAGGGCGCGGCGGATCGGCGTTCCCGGAAAGAAGCGGTCGCGCATCGGCTCCGACTGCACCGCCTGCTTGATGTAGAGGACGTAGGCTTCCCCCGACTCGCTCAGCCACAGGTCGAGGTTCGAGATGTGCCCGGCGGCGGCCTCGAGGCTTTCGATCTCGAGCGGCGGCTGGAAGTCCTCCCGGGCGAGGTCCGGGCTCCAGGCGTAAAAGAGGCGGCGGAAGACGTAGTCCCAGTCGCGGCCGGTTTTTTCCTTCTTGTAGCGGCGCCATTCCTCGACCGGCTCGACGATGTCGCCGATGGCGAGAACGTGCGCCGCCCGCTGCCGCAGCGCCGCTTGCGGGTAGCAGGCGCGGATGGGGAAGCGCAGGCTCCCCGAGCGCGCCCACTTCCCCGCGCCATCGCGGAAGCACCAGACCTGGTCGCTCTTCCGGGCGTCGATGTTGAGGAGGAGGATCTCGCCGCTCCCGCCGTCCGCGGCGAGGCCGCGGTAGGAGTGGTCGGTGAAGGTCGCGCCGGCGGGCCAGGGCGGCTTCACCTCCTCGGGCTGCCAGCTCCCCCCGGCGAGGTCGAACTTGAGGAGCTGGGGGTCGCAGGGGCCGTACTGCGTCCCGGGCGGCGCCGTCGAGGGGTTGATGGAAAGGAAGAGCGCGCCCCCGGTTGAACCGGCAGGCGAACCGCCCGCCAGCCCGACCAGGGGGCAGGGCTCCCGGTGGCGGAAGCCTTCGGGCGCGTAAACCAGCTCCCAGGGGCCGTCCCCCCGCTTGCGAAAAAGGCGCGGCCGGGTGTTGGAGAGCGGCGGCACGCCGGCGCCGGTCTCCATGAGGCTCGCGAAGACCGCCTCCCCCTGGCGCGCCAGGAGCGGGGCGCCGTAGCACCACAGCGGCCCGGCGCCGTTATTGGGAGGGGCGCACCGCGCCACCTCCTCCTCGACCTCCACCGCAGGGTAATCGCCCGGCGAGGCCTGGCCAAAAGGCCAACCTGTTAACCCAGCGAGAAAAACCAGCAAACCATTACGGCAATTTTTATGTTGCATGGGTAAACCCTCCTTGCAAACCCATAGGATACGTCACCTAGCAACGCTTATACAAGAAGGGTCCTGGAGGAAGAAACAATCACCCGACCCGGCGGCTGCCGGCGAAATGGCTCAGCATCACCGGCAGGCGCCGCGAGCCCCACGTGCCGGGCTTGGCCTCGAAGACGCCGGCGCAGGGGGTGCCGCAGGCGCTGCAGTTCCCGGCGGCGGTGAGGTTCCACTCGGTGATGTCGTAGCCGAAGCGGCCGATCAGCCGGTTGCCGCATTCATGGCAGCAGGTGCTGCTCCCCTCTTCGTGGAGGATGTTGCCGGTGTAGACGTACCGCAATCCGGTCTTCAGGCCGATCTGCCGGGCGCGGGCCAGAGTCTTTGCCGGCGTGACCGGCTTGTCCAGCATTTTCCAGTCCAGGGTACCGCCAATTCGCGACGGCCTACCGCCAGGCCGTCGACCTCCTCCTCGAGTCGCAAAACGTCGCCAAGCCGGCGGCCGCTGCCGGCGGCTGGCGCTACGAACCCGCCTCCGCCGACAGCGACCTCTCCGCCGCCGGCTGGCAGCTCATGGCGCTCCGCGCCGCTTTCAACAACGGCCTGCTCGTGCCTCAAAAGAGCATCGAGGCGGCGCTCGCTGACGTCAAGCGCTGCGCCCTGCCGACCGGAGAGTTCTGCTACATGCCGGGGCAGGGGCCGTCGGCGGGCCGCACCGGCATCGGCCTCCTCTGCCTCGAGATCTGCGGCGCGGCGGAAGCGCCGGAGATCGCCCGCGGCGGCGATGTCCTGCTGCGCGCCACCCTGCAGTTCCAGGGGGAGTTCTTCTACTACTCCAACCAGGGGATGTTCCAGCGCGGCGGCAGGCACTGGAAGGAGTGGAAGAAGCAGGTCGAGCCCTTCCTGCTCTCCAGGCAGCTCCCCCACGGCTCCTGGCCAGCCGCTGTCGAGAGTAGCCGGGAGCAGACCGACGGCCCGGCCTTCATCACCGGCCTGGCGGTGCAAACCCTGGCCGTCTCCTACCGGAATAAAACTGAGTGAGTCCATCCTTCCTTGCAAAGCTTCCGCCTCGAGCGACCCCGATGGCCAGATCGTCCAATATCTCTGGGACTTCCGCTCGAGACCCTCAGCGTGAGGGCCGCCGAGTACAGCGTCGGATGTAACGGGAGGCTTTCGGTAGAACAGCCTTAAGTTGAGTTTTCCCATCGGCTTATGGCCCATCAAGCCGCCAGGATCAAAAAAAATGTCCAGATTTTTATTCCCGGCTCATTCCCGGCTCAGTTATATTACCAAATGGGTCAACAGATACCGTTTCTGAAGGCGAAACCAATCCTGGCTGGGAAAGGCAATAAAAAAAGGGAGCGTGTTTTCATGAACCGATGTTCCTTGGTCACTCTGGCGCTGGCCGTGCTACCGCTGCTGAAATCCCCTGCAGGGGCCGCTTCGACGTTTGTTCGTGGCGATGCGAACGCGGATGGATCGATCGATATCGCCGATCCCGTTGCAGCTCTTTTACGGATTTTCCTTGGCGGCCCCGAGCTGTCCTGCATGGACGCCGCCGACGCCGATGACAACGGCACTATCGAGGTCACCGATGCGATCCGGATCCTGGGATACCTTTTTCTCAGAGGACCGGCGCCTGAAAGCCCGTTCCCGGATTGCGGCGTGGATCCCCCCGGCGACCCGCTCGATTGCATGGTTTTTCCCTCCTGCAAGGTGAACCTTGCCCCCCGCGCCAGCTTTTCTGCCAGCGCCGTGACCGGAATCGTGCCATTGACCGTCGACTTCGATGCTTCCGCCTCGAGCGACCCCGATGGCCGGATCATAGCATATCTCTGGGACTTCGGAGATGGCGCGGCGGCCGAAGGGGTGCGCTCGACGCACACCTACGATCAATCCGGCAATTACACCGCCAGGCTGACGGTGAAAGACGACATCGGAGAATCCAGCTCCACAACGTTCAGGATCAACGCCCGCGATCCCGGCATCCCCCCCGATCCCATCGACGTGGCGCCTCCCCTGGACGGGACCTCGATTCCATCCTTTGGCGATACCGTGGAGTTCCTCTACAGCGCCGGGGATCCCGTTCAGACCGGCGTTGATCCCGCGGCGATCGTCCCGGCGCGGGCGGCGGTGCTCCGGGGCCGAGTGCTGACCCGAGAGGGCGATCCCCTGGTCGCCGTCACCGTGAAGGTGCTCGGTCACCCGGAGCTGGGCTCGACGGCCACCCGGCCCGACGGCATGTTTGACCTGGTGGTGAACGGCGGCGGCGCGCTCATCGTCGAGTACGAGCGGGAGGGCCATCTCCCGGCCCAGCGCCGGATCGAGGTTCCCTGGCAGGACTACGTGATGGCCCCCGACGTGGCGCTGTGTCCGCTCGACGCGCAAGTGACGGTCGTGGATCTGACCGCCGCCGCGGACATTCAAGTCGCACAGGGCACGCCGGTCACGGACGCCGACGGGACCCGGCAGGCCACGATCCTCTTCCCTCAAGGCACCACGGCCGAGATGGTCCTGCCCGACGGCTCGACCCAGCCGCTCACGTCTCTGGACTTGCGGGCCACCGAATTCACCGTCGGGCCCGGCGGGCCGCAGGCAATGCCGGGCGACTTGCCGCCGACCAGCGCGTACACGTACGCGGTGGAGCTCGCCGTCGACGAGGCGATGGCCGCCGGGGCAGTGGATGTCCGCTTCAGCACCCCGCTGCCATTCTACGTGGAGAACTTCCTCGGCTTCCCGGTGGGGACCACGGTGCCGCTGGGGAGCTACGATCGGACGCGCGGGGTGTGGATCCCGGCCGAGAGCGGCAAGGTCATCGGGGTCCTGAGCGTCACCGGCGGACTGGCCGACCTGGACATCGACGGCGATGGGCTCGCCGATGACTCGGTGGCGCTAACGGCGCTCTCGATCACCGGCGCCGAACGAGAGCGGCTTGCCGCTCTCTATAGCCCCGGCCAGAGCCTCTGGCGGGTACGCATCGCGCACTTCACCCCCTGGGACCTTAACTGGCCCTACGGCCCCCCGGACGATGCCGTGGGGCCGGACGAGGATCCAGAGGCCGACGAGGGGTGCGAGGCTTGCTCGGAGACCGGCAACTCGATCATCGAGGTCCAGAACCAGATCCTGGGCGAGTCGGTTGGCGTGGTGGGCACTCCCTTCGGGCTCCACTACTCGAGCGACCGCGGGCCCGGGCGGAAGACCGCCTACACGCTCGAGATCCCGCTCTCGGGCAGCAAGGTCCCGCAAAGCCTGCGAGGGATCGATCTGGACATCGGGATCGCTGGACGGCTTTTCCGGCAGACCTTCGGGCCGGCAGCCAACCAGCGGTTCTCCTTCGCCTGGGATGGCAAGGACGCCTACGGGCGGACGCTCCAGGGGCCGCAATCGGTCAAGGTGCGGATCGGCTACTGTTACAAACCCGTGTACAACGCGGGCGCGGGGTTCGGCCAGACCGGAAAAACGACGATCGGCGGGTCGAGCGCGCGGGACGCCCTCATCTACTCCCGCCACTGGGAGGGCTGGATCGGCACCTACGACGCGCGCGCCGCCGGCCTGGCAGGCTGGACGCTCTCGCCGCACCATGCCTACGTGCGGGGCACGCAGGAGCTCTACCGGGGCGATGGCCGGCGTGAGAACGTGCGGGCCCTCGGACCGACCATCACCACGGTCGCCGGGACCGGCCTCTCTGGCTATACAGGCGACGGGGGCCCGGCGACCGAGGCGCAGCTCGTCCAGCCCGTTGGGCTGGCGGTCGGCCCCGACGGCAGCCTTTACATCGCCAGCTCGCAATGCTGCCTTTTTGGGTCGACCGGCATCATCCGCCGGGTGGACCCCGAGGGGATCATCACGACGGTGGCCGGGACCGGGAGCTTTTGCGCTATCCCGGCCTGCGGCGATGACGGCCCGGCCACCCAGGCCCAGATCCTCGCTCCCCGCGGCCTCGCCGTCGGCCCGGACAACACCGTCTACATCTCCGAGACCGGCGCCCACTGGGTTCGCAAGATCGGCCCCGACGGCATCATCCGCAGGGTCGGCGGGACCGGCGTCGCCGGCTTCAGCGGCGATGGCGGCCCCGCGCATCTGGCGCGCCTCAATGCTCCGTCGAGCCTGGCGCTCGGGCCGGACGGCGCGGTCTATATCGCCGACGCGGGCAACTCCCGCATCCGCCAGGTCGGGCCGGACGGGATCATCACCACCGTCGCCGGCACCGGCAATCCGGCCGACGCCCTCGGTGACGGCGGCCCAGCCACTTTAGCTCGGATCGTCACCCCGTCGGGGATCGCTGTCGGGAGCGATGGCAGCCTCACCATCGCCGGAGGTCTGCGGGTGCGCTGGGTCACGCCGGACGGGATCATCCGGACCATCGCCGGCACCGGGGTCTCCGGCTTCAGCGGGGATGGCTCCCCGGCCACCGAGGCAAGCTTCAGATCCACCTTCGCGGTGGCCGTCGGCGCGGACGACAGTGTCTACGTCCTCGACCAGCCCGACCACCGCATCCGCTGGTTCCGGCCCGGCGGGGCCATCGATACGCTGGCCGGGACCGGCGCGCGCGCCACCAGCGGCGACACCGGCCCCGCTCGCCAGGCGCAGTTGCAGGATCTCAATGGCCTCGCCGTCGGTCCGGACGGGGCCGTCTACCTTTCTCAGGCCAATAATAACGTGCGCGTCCGCCGCATTGCGCCGCTCGTCGACCGGTTCGTGGCCGGGGAGGTCGTCCCCGCCGCCGACGGCAGCGAGGTCTACATCTTCACGGCCGGCGGCCTTCACCTCCGCACCCTGGACGCCCTGACCGGCGCGCTGCGCCACGAGTTCGCCTACGACGGCGCCGGCCGGCTGGCGTCGGTCACCGATCGCGACGGCAACGTCACCACCGTCGAGCGCGATGCCGCCGGGAGCCCGATGGCGATCGTCGGCCCCTTCGGCCAGGTCACGGAGCTCGAGGTCGACCAGAACGGCTACCTCTCGCGCGTCACCAACCCGGCCGGCGAAGCGGTCGAAATCGCCCACGAGCCCAAGGGCCTGCTCGCTTCTGTGACGTGGCCGGGCGGGCAGACCTCGAGGTACCGCTATGACGCCATGGGCCGAATCGAGGCCGCCACCGACCCGACGGGAGCGACGAAGACGATCACCCGCGGAGGCACGAACAAGAAATACACCGCAACCTCGACCACTCCTCTCGGCCGGCCGACCACGTACACCGTGGAGCGCCTCTACAACAACGACCTGCGCTTGACGTCCACCGATCCCGCCGGCGTCGAGGTCCAGGCCCTGATCGGCCAGGACGGCCGCCAGACCGCGACCCTGCCGGACGGCACACGCGTCGACCTGGTGCTCGGGCCCGACCCGCGCTGGGGGATGCGGGCGCCCTTCGCCGCCAGTCTGACGGTGACCACTCCTGGCGGCAGGGTGCTCACGACAACGACCCAGCGCACGGTGACGCTCGCCAACCCGGATGATCCCCTCAGCCTGCGCACCCTCACCGACACGGTGACGACCAACGGGCGGGTCTCCACGTCAATCTATGACGCCGCCACCCGCACGTTGACACGCACCACGCCGGGCGGCCGGCGGTACATCGCCGTCGTCGACGAGAGGGGCCGCCCGGTCCAGGAACAGTTCGGTGACCTCGAGCCGGTGATCTATGCCTACGACAACCGGGGCCGGTTGTCGAACGCCACGCAAGGAGTGGGAGCGGAGAGTCGGGTCACGCGCCTGGGTTATGGGAACGATGGGTTCGTGACGAACTTGACCGACCCGATAAACCGGACCTCCTCGTTCACTATTGATGCTGACGGGCGAGGGATTGGGAAGACCACGCCGGACGGCCGGGAGATCCGCTACGCCTACGATCTCAAGGGCAATTTCCGTGGGCTCACCCCGCCGGGGCGTCCGGAGCACACTTTCAGTTACACCGCGCGCGACGAAATCTCGGCCTACACACCCCCGGCAGTGGGCGCGGAGAACAGCCAAACCCGCTATACCTTTGATCCGGACCGCCAGCCCCGTCGGACAGACTTCCCTGACGGGCGGTCTGTGGACTTTGGGTACGACGCCAACGGCCGGCTCAGCCTGATCGATCTGGTCTCGGGAGACCTCGGCTACGGCTACGACGAGGCCGGCCGGCTGAAAACGCTGAGCACGCCTTTGGTCTCGCTGGGCTACGCCTCTGACGGGGGCCTCCTCACTGGCACGACGTGGAGCGGCGACGTCGCCGGGAGCGTGACCCGCACCTACGACAACGACTTCCGGGTCACTGCCATCAGCGTCAACGGAAGCAATTCTGTCGCCATCCAGTACAGCGCCGACAGCCTGCCCGTGCAGGTCGGGGACCTCGTCCTGATCCGGGCCGTCCAGACAGGGCTCGTCACCGCCACTGCCCTTGGCGCGACCACTGACGCAACGAGCTACGACGGTTTCGGGGCTGCGGCCAGCTACACCGCCAGCCAGGCCGGCAGCGCCATCTACTCCGAGCTGTACACCCGCGACTCGCTGGGACGTATGACGAGCAAAACGGAAACGACCGGCGGCGGGACCCGCGTCTTCGGCTACACCTATGACCTGGCCGGACGGCTCATCGAGGTGCGCCTGGGCGGCGTGCTTGCTGCCAGCTACGCCTACGACGCCAATGGCAACCGGCTCAGCCGCACCGATCCCTCGGGGACGATCAGCGTTACCTACGACGATCAGGACCGGCTGATCCAGTACGGGGCGGCGACCTACGACCATACCCCCAACGGCGAGCGCGAGAGCAAGTCGGCCGGAAACCTGACCACCATCTACCAGTACGACGGTCTCGGCAACCTCACCAGCGTGATCCTCCCGGATGGCACCGAGATCGAGTACCTGCTCGATGGCCAGGACCGGCGTGTCGGCAGGAGAGTCAATGGAACCCAAGTTCAGGCCTTCCTCTACCAGGACAGGCTGCGGCCGATCGCCGAGCTGGACGGTGCCGGCGCCGGGATAAGCCGCTTCGTGTATGCCACAGGGGGCAGCGTCCCGGACTACATGGTGAGGGGCGGCGTCACCTACCGGATCATCAGCGACCACCTGGGCAGCCCGCGCCTGGTGCTCGACGCCGCCACGGGCCAGATCGCCCAGCGAATGGATCACGATGAATTCGGCCGCGTCACCCTCGACACCAACCCCGGGTTCCAGCCGTTTGGGTTCGCAGGCGGGCTCTATGACCGGCAGACGGGGCTCGTGCACTTTGGCGCCCGCGAGTACGACCCGGAGACCGGCCGGTGGACCACCAAGGACCCGATCCTCTTCGCCGGCGGCGACACCAATCTTTACGGCTACGTCAAAAACGACCCGGTCAACCACGTCGACCCTGATGGCCTCATCGTCGACTCGTGCAGCACCAACCCATTGTGCGTGACCGTCGTGGGCAATGGGGTCGCGCAGGGGGCCCAGAGAGTTGTACCGCCCGTCGTGAACGCTGCACAGAGGGGGGGGGCGGCTGCCGCGAATGCCGTGTCGAATCTGGTGTGTCGGGTCAGCACCATTCCCGGGATAGGTCGTGACACCGTTCGCGTACCTCCTCCCTTGAACTACATGGCGCAAGTCCAGGCCCGAGTTAACGCCTGGGCTGACTCTCTTGTTAGGCCGTCGGACATTTTTTGGCAAAACTGGATGGACGCAAGCCAAGCCTGGCGAGACGCGCTTCCCGCGGAGAAGTCGCGAGAGGTGGTGATGTGGATATCCAGGTGGGCGGATTCTTTGTTCCGCTGAGGCCCATGCAGCCGACCCAGCCTGCCTGGGCCCATGGGCGCACGATGTGCGCGGCGGCGGTGATCGTGGCGGAGCTGGGGGATCTCAGCAGCCGCTCGATGCGGTGGCGGGCGACGGAGCGGTGGCAGCCCTTGCCGGCCCCCCTTGGTGTGGAACGCTTTGGGGCATGCCTACTCCCTTCTCCGAGGAGCCTGAGACCACCCAGCTCCTCGAACTCGCCTCGGGCGGCGACGCCGCGGCCGCGGGAGCGCTGCTGGAACGGCACCGCGAACGTCTCGCGCGCATGGTGCGGTCGCGCCTCGACCGGCGCCTGCAAGGACGGATCGACGAGTCGGACGTCCTGCAGGACCTCTACCTCGAAGCCTCCCGCCGCTTCCCTCGCTACTTGAAGGAAGAACGGCCCCTGCCTTTCCTCCTCTGGCTCCGCTGCATCGGCGTTCAGGTCCTGGTCTGCTTGCACCGCGCCCACCTCGGAGCCCAGGCGCGGGATCCGAGACGCGAGGTCCAGCTTGCCCACCACGCCGTCCCCGGAGCGACGAGCGACGTCTTAGCGGCGCAGCTCGTCGGCAAGTGGACCGACCCTTGCGAACGCGTGCTGCGCGAAGATCTCCGCCGGCGCGTGCTCGAGTTGCTCGAGGCGATGGACCCGAACGACCGCGAGGTGCTGTCCCTGCGGCACTTCGAGCAGCTCTCGAACGCGGAAGCCGCGCTCGAGCTCGAAATCAACGGCTCGGCCGCGTCCAAGCGTTACTTGCGGGCCCTCGCTCGTCTCAAGGAGGCGTTCGCTTCCATCCCCGGAGGCGCGACGCGCTGGTTATGACGGAGGACTCCTCACCGGCGAAACCTGGAGCGGCGCCGTCGCCGGGAGCGTGATCCGCGCCCACGACAACGACTTCCGGGTCACTGCCATCAGCGTCAACGGAAGCAATCCTGTCGCCATCCAGTACGACACCGACGGCCTGCCCGAGCAGGTCGGGGACCTCGTCCTGACCCGGTCGGCGCAGACGGGGCTGGTCGCCGCCACCGCCCTCGGCGGCATCACGGACGCGACGGGTTACGACGGGTTTGGCGCCCCGGCCAGCTACACCGCCAGCTCCACCATCGGCCAGGGCGGCGGCGCGGTTTACTCGGCCGGGTATGCCAGGGATCTCCTGAGGCGGATCACCACGAAGACCGAGACGACCGGCGGCGCCACCCGCGTCTTCGGCTACACCTACGATCTCGCCGGACGGCTCAGCGAGGTCCGTCATGATGGCGTCCTCGCCGCCAGCTACGCTTTCGATGCCAACGGCAATCGGCTGAGCTTCACCGGCCCCGGCGGGACGGTGAACTCGAGCTACGACGCCCAGGATCGGCTGCTCCTTTACGGGACAATGGCCTACAGCTACGCCGAGAGCGGCGAGCTCCTGGCGAGGACGGCCGGTGGCCAGACCACCACCTACCGCCACGATGGGTCGGGAACCCTGGTGGGTGTGACGCTGCCGGACGGGAAGCAGATCGACTACCTCCTCGACGGCCTGGGCCGGCGCGTTGGCAAGAAGGTCGGCGGGACGCCGGTACAGGGATTCCTCTACCAGGGCTGGCTGCGGCCGATCGCGGAGCTGGACGGCAGCAATAACGTCCTGAGCCGTTTCGTCTACGCCGATGGCCGCAACGTGCCCGCGTACATGATCAAGGGCGGCGCCACCTACCGCATCATCACCGATCAGCTCGGCAGCCCCCGCCTGGTGATCGATGCCGCGACCGGTGAGGTGGCGCAGCGGCTGGACTACGATGAATTCGGCAACGTCCTTCTCGACACCAATCCCGGCTTCCAGCCGTTCGGCTTCGCGGGTGGTCTGTACGATAAAGACACGAGGCTGACGCGGTATGGACTCAGAGATTACGACCCCGAGACCTGGAAAGCAAGGCCGGCGATCCGCGACCTCGCCCAGATGCCCGGGATGGCGGCGTGCGCCGCATACGGGTCATCGAGATCGGCAGCGATCGCCAGCTCCCGCGACGCCTCGCCGGCCTGGCCGCGGATGCGGATGGCGGTCTTGCCGGAGCCCGTGAAGCGCCCGGTAAGGATGGCTGGACGGCCGTGGAAGAGATCGGGAATGCGGCCCGGCGCCGTTATTGGGAGGGGCGCACCGCGCCACCTCCTCCTCGACCTCCACCACCGGGTAATCGCCCGGCGAGGCGATGATGAAAGGAGATCCCGGCGACAGAACAAGCAAAATCAGCAAGCCACCGCGGCAACTCGTGTGAAGCATGGGCCGATCCTCCTTGAGGCCTACCTACCCCGCCTGGCGGCTGCCGGCGAAATGGCTCAGAATCACCGGCAGGCGCCGCGAGCCCCACGTGCCGGGCTTGGCCTCGAAGACGCCGGCGCAGGGAGTCCCGCAGGCGCTGCAGTTCCCGGCGGCGGTGAGGTTCCACTCGGTGATGTCGTAGCCGAAGCGGCCGATCAGCCGGCTGCCGCACTCGTGGCAGCAGGTGCTGCTCCCCTCTTCGTTGAGAATGTTGCCGGTGTAGACGTACCGCAAGCCGGTCTTCAGGCCGATCTGCCGGGCGCGGGCCAGGGTCTTGGAGGGCGTGACCGGCTTGTCCAGCATTTTCCAGTCCGGGTGGAAGGCGGTGAAGTGGAGGGGGACGTCCGGCCCCAGCTCCCGGGCCACCCACTCGACCAGCTGGCCGATCTCCACGCTGGAGTCGTTTTCGCCGGGGATGACCAGGGTGGTGATCTCAAACCAGACCTTGGTCTCGTGCTTGAGATACTTCAGGGTCTCGAGGACCGGTTCGAGATGGCCGCCGGTGAGCTGCCGGTAGAACCCCTCGGTGAATCCTTTCAAATCGACGTTGGCGGCATCCATGTGCCGGTAGAACTCCTCCCTCGGCTCCTTGCAGACGTAGCCCGCCGTGACCGCCACCGTCTTGATCCCCAGGGCGCGGCAGGCCTGGGCGACGTCGATCGCGTACTCATGGAAGATCACCGGATCGTTGTAAGTGAAGGCGACGCTCTTACAGCCGGTCTGCTTCGCCGCCTGGGCGATCCGCTCCGGGGAGGCCTCGTCCGCCAGGGTATCCCACTCCCGCGACTTGCTGATGCTCCAGTTCTGGCAAAACTTGCAGGCGAGGTTGCAGCCGGCGGTGCCGAAGGAGAGCACCGGCGTTCCCGGCAGGAAATGGTTGAGCGGCTTCTTCTCGATGGGATCGATGCAAAAGCCGCTCGATCTCCCATAGGTGACGAGGATCAGCTGATCCCCCCGCCGCGCCCGCACGAAGCACATCCCCCGCTGGCCGTCGTGCAGGCGGCAGTAGCGCGGGCACAAATCGCACTGAATGCGCCCATCCTCGAGTGGGTGCCAGTAGCGGCCAACCGTGCCCTCCAGATGCTCCAAGCTCACGGGCAGCAAGACGCTTTCTGCTCCAGAAGGGAGCGAATAGTGGTTTTCAACTCCGAAAGGTCCGCGGACTTGATGAGAAAGGCGTCCGCCGACCAAGTCAAGAAATTATCCTGATAAGAATTATACGAGGAATTGATCACCACGGCCAGCTCGGAATCTTCCTCGCGGATCTGGTCCAGGACCCTCACCCCATCCATGCCGGGCATGCGGATGTCGAGCACCACCAGGTCCGGCTTCTCCTCATGGACCAGCTCGAGGGCCCGCTGGCCGTTTTGCACCGTCCGCGCCTCATACCCTTCCTTGGCCAGCTCGCGAGCGTAGAGCTTGCAGAGGACCGCATTGTCGTCGACGATCAAGATCTTCATGCCACCCCCATCCGGAATTAAACGACCTGACTCATCTACTTCATCACAAATGGTTGAGCAAAACTTGTGCCAGGTCCCTGCTCCCCAGCGCACGGCTCTCGGAGCGGCCTCGCGCGCTCCTTTCCACCCTCGCCGGCGAGCGGAATTTTCCGGCCCGCGGTTGAATTTCCCGCCGGGTCCTTTCTCTTGCAGCCAATCCCCCCTTCGGATTTAATAGGCGCCAAAGAGTTGGTAATCGGAGGAGATCAACCCTCAATCAGGAGGAAATCATGAGTCTTCCCAAAGACATGAAAGCGCAAGTGTTTTACGAACCGGAAAAAATGAAGCTCGAGCGGCGCCCCCTGCCCAGGATCGGCCCTGAGGAAGTGCTGGTGCGGGTGCACGCCACCGGCATTTGCGGCTCCGATGTCGCCTATTACTACGGCAAAAGTTCGCTCGGAACCAAGACCGGCAAAGGCCCGCTCGTCCTGGGACACGAGGTCTCCGGGACGGTCGAGCAAGTGGGCGACGTCGCGGCCATGAAGGGCGGGCTCAAGCCCGGCGACCGGGTGGTCGTCAATCCCGTCCAGTCCAATCCCGACTCCCCCTGGACCCGGCGCGGCCTCTCCAACGTCGACCTGGGACGGGTGATTGGCGTCTCCGTCGACGGAGGGCTGGCGGACTACTGCTCTTCCCACTGGTTCTGGACGGTGAAAATCCCTCCCACCATGAATCTCGACCATGCCGCCTCGACGGAGCCCCTGGCCTGCGCCGTGTATGCCGTCAACAAGTGCCAGATCGAAAAGGGGAACTTCGTGGTGGTCTTCGGGCCGGGGCCGGTCGGCCTGATGATGGTCCAGCTCGCCAAGAGCAAAGGGGCCGGCAAGGTCCTCCTCGTCGGCACGCGGGACGACCGCCTCGATCTGGGCAAGAAGCTGGGGGCCGATCTGATCGCCAACACCAAGGATGGCAAGTCGCCTCACTTCCTCAAAGACCTCGGCGGCTTCATCCGCGACCAGCACGGCGGCGAGCTGGCCGACCGAGCCATCGTGGCCACCAGCTCGATCACGGCCATCGAAACGGGCCTGGCGATCACCGGCAGGGAGTCGACGCTGGTCATCTTCGGCCTCCCCGGCGACCAGGATGTCTACAAGATCCCCGGCCTGGAAAGCATGCTCATGGACAAGACCATCCGCTTCTCCTGGCTGGCCCCCAACACCTGGCCGGAAGCGGTCGACGCCATCGCCACGGGCAAGGTCAAGCTGGAGCCGATCCAGACCCATCACATGCCCCTGAAAGAGCTGCCTGAAGCCATCCAGAGGCTGCGCGACCGCGAGGACAAGACCATCAAGACCTTGATCTCCGTCACCGAAAATTGAAGGTGATAATTTCCCACATGCGTGAAATTTTTCGTGCTTCCATGCCGCGGCGGCGGTTTTTAAAGGCCTCCGCGCAGCTTGCCGCTCTCGGCCTCTCCGCCCCTGGGCTCGCCGAAAACTCCGGCTCCGGCGTCTCGGCCGCCCGGCTGCCGCGCTGGCGGGGCTTCAACTTGCTCGAAAAGTTCAATGCTGAGCGGAACCGGCCCTTCCTCGAAGCGGACTTCGAGTGGATGGCGGAATGGGGCTTCGATTTCGTCCGCCTGCCGCTCTCCTACCGCGCCTGGGCCCCGGGCGATGACTGGCTCAAGCTGCGGGAGGAGACGCTCGTGGAGATCGACCAGGCCGTCGAGCACGGGCGGAAGCACAAGATCCACGTCAACATCAACTTCCACCGCGCCCCGGGCTATTGCGTCAATCCGCCGAAGGAACCGCTCGACCTGTGGAGCGATGAGAAGGCGCTGGAAGCCTGTGCCTTCCACTGGGCTCACTTCGCGCGCCGGTACAAGGGCATCCCCAACAGCCAGGTGAGCTTCGATCTCTTGAACGAGCCGGCGCAAATTCCTGAGGCGGATTATGTCCGGGTGGTAAAAAAGCTCGTGGAAGCCATCCGCGGCCAGGATCCGGATCGCCTCATCATCGCTGACGGCTTACGCTGGGGAAGGGATCCGGTCCACGGCCTGGCGAACCTGGGCATTGCCCAGAGCACGCGCGGTTATGATCCCATGGGCGTCAGCCATTACAAGGCCACCTGGGTGGGCGGCGCGGACCAGTGGAGCGAGCCCACCTGGCCCTTGAAAGTCAAGGACCACGACGTCTGGGACAAGGAACGGCTGCGGAAGCAGAACATCCAGCCCTGGAAAGAGCTGGAGAAGAAGAAGGTGGGGGTCCACGTCGGGGAGTGGGGGGCTTTTCATCACTCACCCCATGCGGTGGTCCTGGCGTGGATGCGGGACTGCCTGGAGCTGTGGAAGGAGGCGGGCTGGGGCTGGGCGCTGTGGAACTTCCGCGGCGCGTTCGGCATCCTGGACAGCCAGCGGAAGGATGTGCGCTATGAATCCTTCCGAGGCCGCCAGCTCGACCGGAAGATGCTGGACCTGTTGAGGTCCTATTGATGGGCTTGAAAATTTCAGCGCGGCAAAGGTTGGAGGACCTCATTCACCAGCGACACCAACTTGGCGGGATTGTTGGGCTTGGAAATGTACCGCCAAGCCCCCTCGCCCAGAGCCTCGGACCGCTCCTCTCCGTTAGGGAAGGCCGTCATCAGAATGACAGGAAAACAGCTCCCCGTTTTCCTCAGCCAGCGAAGGACATGGAGTCCGGTGGCGTCCGGAAGCTGGCCGTCGAGGAGGACCAGGTCGATGGGCCCCTGGCGGGCGTTTAAGGAGGCCTCGACTCCATTTTTGGCCTCCAGAACTCGATAACCGGCCTCCTCCAAGCTCTCTCGAAGCGACCAGCGAAAGAGTCGATCGGCTTCAACGATCAAAACGGTAAGCACAAACATGATTCACCTCAACACACATCTTTTTATGATAATGCTCTCTATTGATAATGCGTAGCAATTCTCATGCCGTCTAGCTAAAGTTAGGTGTTCCTAATATCTGTAAGAAACATTGACCCGGAGCCGGAGTTTAAGCGTTAGGAGTCCTTGCAGCCCCAACCGAAGTGTGGGAAAATTTTCTCTAGCCCATGAAACTTTTTGTTCCCCTTGCATCCCCATGAATCCGGTTCATCGAGGCCAGGCGAGTTCATGCCATCTCTAGGCGAGAAGTCGAGTCAAAAAAGCGAAGGATTGAATGCAGCCATGCTGGCTGCCATCGTCAACTCCGCTGTCGATGCCATCATCATCATCAATGAGCAAGGCTTCATCGAGTCCGCCAATCCCGCTTGCGAAAAGCTCTTCGGCTACAAGCCCGAAGAACTCGTCGGCAGAAACATCGCGGTGATCATGCCCTTCCCCTACCGCGGGGAGCACGACCGTTACCTCAAAAGCTATTTGCGCACCGGCAATAAAAAGATCATTGGCATCGGGCGGGAAGTCGAGGCGCTGCGCCAGGACGGAACCACCTGCCCGGTCGACCTGGCTGTGAGCGAAGTTCAATTCGGCAAGAAGCGGTTTTTCACGGGGATCCTGCGCGACCTCACCACCACCAAAGCCTCCACCAAGGCGCTCCAGGAAAGCCAGGCCCGCTTCAAGGCATTCATGGACAACAGCCCGACTGTGGCGTTCATGAAGGACCAGGAGTGGCGATACGTTTACGCCAACAAGCAGTTCGAGCGCGTCTTCCAGATTGACCCGGAAGGCTGGCTCATGAAGACCGACCTCGACTTCTGGCCGGAGGAGATCGCCAGAAGGCTGCGCGAAAATGACGAGCAGGTCCTGTCTTCCGGAAGAGTCTGCGAATTCCAGGAAACGGTTCCGACGCCGGACGGTGCCCCCCACGACTGGCTGGTCTTCAAATTCCCGTGGCAAGACCCTTCGGGCAGGAAATTCCTGGGCGGAGTCGCCATCGACATCACGGAGCGCAGCCGCATGCAAAAGGCGCTCGTGGAGCAGGCCAGCCTGGCTCGGCTCGGGGAGCTGGCTGCCGTGGTCGCGCACGAGGTGAAAAATCCCCTGGCCGGCATCGCGGGAGCGTTGAGAATCATTCATGGCCGCCTCCCCCAGGAATGCTCCGACCGCGCCATCATGGAAGAAATCCTCATCCGCATTGACAGCTTGACGAAATCGGTCAGTGACATCCTGGTGTATGCCCGCCCTCGCAAACCCATCCTGCAGTCGCTGCCGATCCGATTTCTCCTCGAAGATTGCTTCGCGCTGCTTTCCGAGGATCCGCTTTTTGCCAGCGTCGAAGTGAGACTCACCGGCGCCGACCTCACCGTTCCCGGCGATGCGGAGCTGCTCAAGCCCGTTTTCGTCAATTTCCTGGTGAACTCCGCCCAAGCCATGAAAGGGAAGGGCCGGATCGCTGTTCATGTCCAAACGGAAAACGGCTGCTGCCAGATCTCCCTTGCTGACACCGGCCCCGGCATCCCCGCGGAGCTGCAAGAGAAGATCTTCGAGCCTTTTTTCACCACCAAGCCCCAGGGGACCGGACTCGGCCTGACCATCGCTCGCCGCATCATCGAACTCCACGGCGGCAACATCGCGATCCAGTGTCCGCCCGAGGGCGGAACAACGATCCTGGTTCAACTGCCCCTGGGTTCCGCCAACCCGACGTAGTTTTCGTGAAAATGCCTGCCACAGACGGCCGGCATTGCGGTAAAATAAAAGTTTGAGGTCAAATGAGTCCTGGACCAAATCGGGTCAGGAGATTGAGTATAATCTCAAGTCGTGCAAAAATTCACCCCTGACGAAATCAAGCAATTCCTCGCCGAGGATTCCCTCTTCCGCGGGGCCAATTCTCATGCCATCGATCAGCTGGCAAGGCTAGCCCTGCAGCGGTCGGTGGCGGCGGGCTGCACCTTGTTTTCCATGGGCCAGCCCTGCGATGCCCTCCACTTCGTGGTCGACGGCTGCGGGCTGCTGATCCAGCTGGCCTCCGATGGGCGGGAGCGCATCCTTCACCGGGCCATCCCCGGGGAAATGATCGGCGCGGTGCCGTTCTTCGACGGCAAGCGCTACCCGGCGAGCTTTGTGGCCGAGACCGACTGCCTGGTCATGAGCTTCCACCGCGAAAAGCTCATATCCCTGCTGGCCAGCGATCCTTCCCTGTCTTTTGGCGTCATCGGCGGCCTGGTCAACCGCCTTCGCAAAATGGTCTCCATTGTCGAGCAAATTTCCTTCAACGACACCACCCGCCGCCTGTGGGACTTCCTGATTGAAAGTTCCAGGAACACCGGCAGCCACACCTTTCCCCGGGCGGTTGACAACCTGCCGACCCGCGAGCTGATGGCGCACGCCATCGGCACGGTGCGGGAGGTGGTGTCGCGCCGCCTTTCCCATCTGGTCGACACCGGCCACATCCGCATTGAAGGCCGGCGGCTGGTCCTGCTCAAGCCGCTGGAGTAGCCGTGCCTCCAGAAAAAATTCTAGAAAATTCCCGTAAGAGATGAAAATGTCCTATCGCAAGTTGAACGTGGAGATCGGAGCGCTTGGGGCTGTTATCCTCTGCTTGGCCGCAGGAATGGCTCAGGCCCAAATCACCGTCGAGGGGCTTACCGACAGGAAAGTTTACGCCGACCGGGTTTCCTTTCGCGTCCCTGCAGCGGCGGGCTACGAGTACACCATCTTGCTGGACAACAGCCCCGTGCCGGCCGACCTCTTCATTCGAGTGGACCAGCCCGACTACCACGAGCTGCTGGTCAAGCGTCGGCTGCTCCCCAACGGCGCCCCGGAGAGCCGGCTGATTCAGTTCATCGTCCGCGCCAGCGCCCGGGGCAACTCGGAGTGGGGTTTGCCGCCCTGGATTCCCTACCCCTCCATCCCCTCGGCCGCCGGCGAATTCAACGGCGCCCAGCTTCGCCTCATCGCCCCAGAGCGGTATCCTCAAGGGCTCGAGATCCCGGTGGTCGCCTGGGTCGAGGACGCGGCCGGCGAGCGCGTGGGAGTGAACGGCGCGGTCAACGCCACCCCTCAGCACGCCCTCTTTTTGCGGCGCGGCGTGGGCTCGGGATTTCTGCCGCCAGCCGCCGCCCCGGGGCGGATCGACTATGCCGCCTCGATCCACGCCCTCGAAGCCGCCAAGGCCATCGACATCGAAGCCGCCACCGGCTGGACGGCGGTCTCCGGCAGTCTCGCCGCCTCCGCCAACTGGGGCCAGAACGCCCGCGTTCACGTCACCGGCGACCTGACCGTGGCCGCGGGAGCCACCTTGACGATCGGCGCCGGCAGCGTCATCAAGCTCGGGGCCGGAGTGGAAATCACCGTTGACGGGGCCTTGGAGGTGAACGGCACGAGGGAGCAGCCGGTGGTCTTCACGCCGGCGAGCCGGAGCGCTCCCTGGGGCGGACTGCTCTTCAAGACCAGCGCTTCCCGCGGCACCATGAGCGCCGCCATCTTCACCGGCAGCGGCGCCGATCCCCAATGGTTCGACAACAATCCCGGAGACAGCCATCGCCACGAGCAGCCGCTCCTTAACCTCGCCGGCGGCGCCCGAGCCACCCTGACCGACTGCGCCTTGATCGACAACCAGGGCCAGGCCGGCCACGGCGAGGGCTCCTTCCTGACCATGACGCGCTGCCTGGTGCAGCGCGCCATCACCACCGGGCAGTACAACGGCGGCTCGGTCAACTTGACACGGTGCGCGCTCATGGAGTTTCCCTACGATGGAGCCCCCTTCGAGGACAAGGACAACGACGCGCTTTACCTGACCGGCGGATCGCACACCCTCACCAAGTGCCTGATCGGCTGGTCGCTCGACGACGGCGTCGATGCCGGCTCCGGCTCGGCCGGACCCGTGACGGTGACCGGCTGCTGGATCGAGTCCACCCACCACGAAGGCATGGCGTGGTCGGAAACCCGTCTCCCGGCCGTGCGCGACACCGTCGTCATCAACTGCGGGCAGGGGATCGAGTGCGGCTTCGGGTCGCCCCAGGTTAAGGCCGACCACTGCCTGAGCACCGCCAACCTCGTGGGGGCGAGGTTCGGCGACAACTACGACTGGACCTACAACGGCTTCCTGACGGTCACCAACTCCCTTCTGCTCTTCAACCGCCGCGACATCTGGGGCCGGACTTGGAAAACCTGGACCGAGCACCTCTCGCAGATGGACTTGAACAGTAATTTCTTGAGCGTGGCGGATCCCCTCCACCCCAGCAACTCCGTCTGGCAGCCTCCGGCAGACGCCTTCCGGCTGGAGCCGTTCCTGCCCTCGGCGGCGGGCACGGTCGGCCTCGGCTTCGCCGCCCGAACGGGCCAGATGGAGCTGCCGCAGGCCGTCAAGGGCATTCCCGTGCGCTTGAGCGCTTTCACCACCAGCCCGGTCTCCGCCGATTACGCCCTCGAGTCCAGCGAAGGCCCCCTCGGCAGCGGCTCCCTCTCATTCGTAGCGGGAGAGACGGTGAAGGTGATCCCGATTCAGACCGCCGAGGTGGAAGGCCACACGGGAGTTCAAGTGCTCCTCAAGAATCCGGTCAACGCCGAGCTGACCGGCATTTCAACCCTCGAGATCATCCCCAGCTCGACCGCCAACATCATCCCGGCCGGCTCGTTGTGGAAGTACAGCGACACCGGCGCGAACCAGGGTACCGCCTGGCGGGCGGTCGACTTCGACGACGGCGCCTGGAAGTCGGGGCCCGCGGAGCTGGGCTTTGGCGACGACGATGAAGCCACGGTGGTGAGCGGCGGCCCCTCCAACAGCCGCTACCCCACCATTTACTTCCGCCATCGCTTTGACGTGCCGGACCCTTCGATTTACGACACCTTGACCATCAACTTGCGGCGCGACGACGGCGCGGTCGTCCATATCAACGGCGGTGAAGTGTTCCGCAGCAACATGCCGACGGGGACGATCGACTACAACACCTTCGCGGCAGACACGACGGCCTCGGAAACCGATTTTTACTCGGCGACGGCCGACGCCTCCGTCCTCAAACCAGGCGCCAACGTGATCGCCGTCGAGGTCCACCAGGCCAACGCCACCTCATCGGACTTGAGCTTCGAGCTGGAGCTGGTCGGCGACCTGGTCTCCACCTCCCAGCCGCGGTTCGTCCGGGGAGATGCCAACGGCGACGCCGGCGTCGACCTTGCCGATGCGGTCCGGGTTCTCCTGGCCCTCTTCGCCGGGGCCGCCACCAGCTGTCAGGATGCCCACGACGCCGATGACAACGGCCTCCTGGAAATCGCCGACGCGTTGGCGATCCTCCAGTACCTCTTCCTCAAAGGCCCGCCCCTGCTGCCGCCCTTCCCGGCGCGAGGGGTGGACACGACCACTGACGATCTCACCTGTAAAAATACTTCCCCATGATGGAAGAGCCTCGACGCTTCCTGGTGGTCGACCTGGAGGCCACGTGCTGGGAGCGCGAACCGCCCGCGCCCAATGAAATCATCGAAATCGGCGCCGTCCTTTACGAGGCCGCTCCGGCGGCGGAGGCCTCGGGGGTGAAGGCCGAGTTCCAGACCTTCGTCAAGCCGGTGCTGGCGCCGGTCCTTTCCGGCTTCTGCCGGCAGCTGACCCAGATCTCCCAGGAAGAGCTCGAGGGGGCGCCGCCCTTCCCCGCCGCCCTGGAGCGGTTCGCCGCCTGGGCTCAGGGCCAGGCGCCGTACCTGCTGTCATCCTGGGGGAACTACGACCGCAAACAGCTCGAGCAGGACTGCAGGCTGCACCGGATCCCCTACCCCTTCACCAGCCACCTCAACCTCAAGCGGGAGTTTGCCCTGCGGCGGCATGACAAGCCTTGCGGCATGGCGCAGGCGCTGAGAAAAATCGGCATCGCCCTGGAAGGCACCCATCATCGCGGCCTTGACGATGCCAGGAACATCGCCAGAATTCTGCACTACATGATCCATCAACTCAACTGGAGGCCCCATGGAAGATAAATGATTTGATTTTTTCAACAGCTAATAAACCCAAGTTCGTCTTTGGTCAAGTCAGCTCCGAGCTTTGGATAAGGGTGAGGCGGGCTGGGACCTCCACGGAAGAAGTGGAGAAATATGTAGATGGGGTCAGTGATATCAATACTCCCCTGATCGTCTACATCAGCAGCATCTTCGCAAGATATAGAACTGCTTCCCAAGAAGAGGTAATACAAAATAACCATCGCGTCGTTCAGATTTACCTCACCGTCGCAATTACTATCGCCCCGAATGAACGGGCGATCGACTAGGGGTTCCAATACGACCTTTATGGCAAACGCATCGTACCCGTTCACAAAACTCGGATCCACAACTCCGGAACTGTCTCCTGCGAGCACATAGCTATCATGGTCGACCCGTTCCATGGATCTTACAAATTCATCTTCGGTGGAATCGCCGAAGGTTTTATCCCATAAAGTATTCCCATCGCGGTCGGTCTTTACCAGGTAAACATCGTGGGTATGAGTGAATCCAAAACCGTATCCTCCCGCTAGGAGAAAGCCGCCATCTTGAGTTTCTCTAACAACTACCGCCCATTCGTTTATTACGCCTTCTTTAGCAGTATCACCGATGATGCGGAACCATATTAAGTTTCCGTTAAAGTCGGTTTTTAACAGCAGAATGTCGCTCTGCCCAGAATAAGCACTTGCACCCACCACAATTAGACTGCCATCGGCAAGCTCGATTACAGAGCTACCCTCCCAGTGCGTGTTTTCTTGGCCAAAAGTGGTCTCCCAAACCCGCTCTCCAAAAGCATCGATTTTCAAGAGGTAAACCTCATCTCGCCTATTCGGGTTGAACGACGAACTTTTTCCCGTAATGATGTGCCCTCCGTCCCGACTTTTAATAATAGAATAACCGATATCATGCTGCGTACCCCCAAAGCTTCGTTCCCATTCCAGATCGCCTTCGGCCGTGGCCTTGATCACATAAACATCGTATAATCCCGCCCCCTTGGATCGAGTCTGACCGGCCACGATGTATCCCCCCTCCGTGGTTTGACGTACCGATCGCCCAATCTCACTCTTCGGCCCGCCAAAACTTTTAGTCCACAATAACTTTCCATCGGGGTTGGTTTTAACCAGGTAAAGATCAGGAAAAATAGTTAATCCAAGCGTGCCACAGTCGAGGCCACACGGCGCTTCACCGCCGGTAGCCCCGGTAATGATATATCCGCCATCGCTCGTTTGAGAGACCGCTTGACCTTCATCAAAAACCGCCCCCCCAAAGGTTTTTTCCCATGTGGGGACGCCCCTAGAGTCCAGCTTCACGAGATAGACTTCTCCAGCAAGCGGGTGGTCTCTAAGGTAGGTTGCGCCCACCGCAATGAAACCGCCATCGGTTGTCGGCTGAATGGATTGCGCCCAATCGTCGAGCGGCCCACCGAACCTGGTTTCCCACTCGACCTTTACCTGAGCGAAAGTTTGACTGGTGATAAATGCTACCAGAGAGGCGGTGACCATGAAAGCGAGTCGACTCAGGAATGTAGTCATAATCAAGTTGGCATGTTATTGAAGCGGCAGGCAGGTCACAATTTGCGAACCACCGCCACCAGGAGGTGGTGGCTGATTCATAAACAACCGAAGGGTGACCCAATCATTGGAGGTTGTCAAGACTGTTTTTTGGCCGTCGAAATTAGCGTCAAATTGAAGATTCACTTCTTGATCATTATTGTTCCGATTAAAATCAACCGCAACGCATTGAATCGGGAAACCTTCGTTTTCACAGAATCCCTGAACCACGCAGATTCCCATGGGTTCATTCAGAGATCTTTCGTCAAGATTGTCAAGCACTTCATCATAATAACGGATGGTGGTCCCGTTGGGTTCTGCATGGCAGTTAGTGTCAACACCCAATGCATACTTGTAATTCATCACGCTCCTATATTGGGGTTTGAAATTAACCTCTTCGTGCCCGCCGTGCTG
>JACQVS010000127.1 GCA_016209605.1 Planctomycetota bacterium | reverse complement strand
TTCTAACCTGAGAAAAAATAAAATACAGGAAATTTTTTACTTTAAACTTTTGCGGATCTCGCGCCCATGAACGATCAACACCCGAAAGTCGGACGGTCTTCCTCCCCTGAAGCGCCGGTCTCCCCCCATCTGGGGACCATGGCCTCCCCCTCTCTGGGCGCTCTCTCCGCCCTGCTGCGGAAGAGCCAGCGCCTGGTCATCACCTCGCATATCCAGCCCGATGGCGACTCCATCGGCTCCTCCCTGGCTCTGGCGTGGGGACTGGAAAAACTGGGCAAGCAGGTTCGCATCCTCCACCCCGATTCCTGCCCCGAAAAATACCGCTTTCTTGACCCCCACGGCCGGATCGAGGTGGTGCGGGAAGGGGCCGCCCTCGACCTGGCCGGCGCCGATCTCGGGGTGCTGCTCGATGCCAGCGATCCAGCCCGCGTCGGCAAACTCAAGGAGGCCTTTTTCAAGGCGCCTTTTCCCAAGGTGTGCATCGATCACCATGTCTCGAGCCCGCGGAGCGAATTCCTGCTCCACCACGCCTGTCCAAAGGCGGCCGCCACCGCCTCCCTCGTCCTTCAAGTCCTCGACCTCCTTCAGGTCTCCCTCGAGCCCGCGATCGCCAGCGCCTTGTTCGTCGGCTTGAGCACCGACACCGGCTGGTTCCGCTACTCCAACACCTCGGCGCGGGTCTTTCGGGAGGCCGCCCGTTTCATTCAAGCGGGGGCCGATGCGGAGGCTCTTTTCAGCCAGATTTACGAGACCTTCTCGCTCGCCCGGATTCGCCTGGAAGGAGTGGTTCTGGAGCGGATCCACAGCGAGTTCGGCGGCTCGTTCCTGTGGTCCTACCTGGACCGCCGGACGATCGAGGCCGTCCGGGTCCCCCTGGTCGAATTCGATGGGCTCATCGACCCCCTGCGGACGATTCGAGGGGGGAAGATCATGGCCCTTTTCTACGAGATCCAGCCGGAAGTCTGGAAGGTGAGCTTCCGCTCCCGGGGCGAGGTCGATGTTGAGGCCATCGCCACGCGGCTGGGCGGCGGAGGCCACGTCAAGGCGGCGGGCTGCAACGTCAAGGGGACGCTCGAGGCGGTGGAAAAGGTGCTGCGCCAGGAGGTGGCCAAGGCCCTAGGGACGTGACCGCTCAAAAAGAGCGGGTCCAAGATGATATCTGGTGGCTTCGTAGCTGATTCTAGCATTTAGATTTATACTTAATAAAGAATCCGGAATTTCTGGGTGATTCCAGTTCATCCGGGATTGCGAGAAAATCGGATTAGCTTTTGAATATTTTTGGCCGCAGACGGCCAAAAATATTCAAAAGTACAGATGATATACTTGAGGAAATGAAATTGGTCAGGTCAATAGGAGCCCTAAAGCTTCAACCGGAGGATCCATCATGCTCGATTCCCTGAAAAAAACGTTTCTGGCCAGCTTGGGGGCGGTGGCATTCAGCCACGACAAGCTCAAGCAAATCATTGACGAGCTCATTGCCAAAGGGGAACTGACGCGAGAGCAGGGAAAAAAACTCCTCGATACCCTCATCAGCCGCGGCCGGGAGGAGGGCGAGGAGATCTCCACCAAGTTCTTCGCCGAGCTGCAGTCGATCCGGGACCTCTTCCCCATCACCAAGCGGGAGATGCAAAAACTGGTGGAGCGGGTGGAGAAGCTGGAGGCTCTGGTCTTGTCCAGGGAGGCTGCGGCCAAGGCGGCGGCGCCTGTGACCGCTTCTCCATTGCCCTTCGAGAATCCGGGAGAGGCGCTGCCGCCCCGGCCGGCGGAATGATCTGATGTTTCGCTCCATCCGCACCCTCCGCACCATCCCCCGCATCAAGGACATCGCTCTGGTCCTGGCCAAGCACGGCTTCCATCAGTTCGCCGCCTACCTGCAAGCCCCTTTCAGCGCCCGCGTACGGCGCTTTTTCTCCATCGCCAGCCAGCCCCAAGTCATTCACCAGCCGGAGAGGCTCCGCCTGGTGCTGCAGGATCTGGGGCCGACTTTCATCAAGTTCGGGCAGCTGCTCAGCACCCGGCCCGACCTGATACCCGGCAACTACCTGCACGAGCTGGAAAAACTCCAGGACGAGGTCCAGGCCTCGCCCCTCGAGGAGATCCTGGAAACCATGGCCGAGGATCTCGATGGCGGGTCGGAGCAGTTCTTCTCCGAATTTGCCAGAGAGCCGCTGGCCTCGGCTTCCATCGGCCAGGTGCATCGAGCGACCACGCGCCAGGGGGAGCAGGTGGTGGTCAAGGTCCGTAAAAAGGGCCTGGACCGCATCATCGAGCAGGACTTGCAGGTGCTGCATCTCCTTGCCGAAGTGATGAGCGAATGGGCCATCTTCAGGGTCCACGACCTGAACGGCGTGGTCGATGCCTTCGAGCGAACGATCCGCCGGGAGCTCGATTTCACTTACGAGCTGTTCAACGTCCAGAGGATGCGCCAGAGCCTGAGCGACGAGCAGGGGATTTACATTCCTCGGGTTTATCAGGAGCTGTCGTCCAAGCGGGTGCTCACCCTGGAGTACCTGCCGGGCAAAAAGTTTTCCACCTTGACCGCCGCGGAACTTCAGGATTCCGGCGAGCGCATCGCCGAGCGGGTGACCATCTCCCTCATCAAGCAAATCTTCGAAGACGGCGTTTTCCATGCCGATCCCCATCCGGGCAATTTCATCTTGATGCCCGATGGCCGCATCGGGCTCATCGATTTCGGCAACATCGGCAAGTGCACGCCGGCGATGATGGATGACCTGCTCCTCCTTCTCTACTACCTGGTGCGGCGGGACTTCCCTCTGGTGACGCGCACGATCTTGAAGCTGGGGCGCGCCAAAGGCGACGTTGACCCGCAGCAGTTGACCTATGATTTGATGGACTCTCTCGATCAGTACTACGGCCTGTCGATGGAGCAGATCCAGATCGGCGGTTTGATCAACTCCCTCTTTGCCATCAGCATGCGATATGAGATCAGCCTGCCGCCCCAGTACGTCCTCCTCGGCCGGACGCTGATGACGCTGGAGGGGGTGGTGCGAATCCTGGCCCCCAAGCTGGAAATCCTGCCGCGCATCGAGCCTCTCCTGGTCAAGGTCGTCCACAGCCGCTGGAGCCCGCTGCGCATGATCAACGAGGCCGAGACCGCCCTGGCGGACCTCGCTTCGGCCTTGAAAACGGCCCCCATCCACCTCTCCGAGGTGCTGAAGCGGACCGCCGAAGGGCGCCTGCAGCTGGAGACGCAACTCCGCAACACCGAGCGCCTTGAAAAGAACCTGGAGCTGATCGGGCAGCGGGTGCCGCTCGCCATCCTGGCGGGCTCGACGCTGCTGGCCTCGGCCCTTCTCTTGACCGATGCCGCCTTGGGAACCGGCGGAGCCTCGGGGAGCACCATGGGGACGACGCTGGGCGTCGTGGGATTTATCGCCTCGCTCTTCCTGGTGCTGTGGATGGTGATGCGGAGCTGAATCGTGTAGGGCGGCGGACTTCCTACTGAACTTCCTGCTGCGGGCGCTTCTTGGTCTGGACCACGCTCTTCAGCACCTCCTGAAAGCGCTGGTCCTTGCGGGCGTTTTCCAGGTCAGCATCCTTGACCAGATAGTCGAAATTCCGGTAGCCCAGGGCAATGGCGCGCTTGAGCGACTCGATGGCGTGATCGATCTGGCCGAGGAGGGACTGGCTGCAAGCCAGGTTGTAGTGGAAGAGGGCCTCCTTGGGCTTGATCTTGACCAGCCTTTCATCGACTTTCAGGCCTTCCTTGAACTTCCCCAGGCGCGTGAACAGGTTGCCGACCTCGACCAGGATCTCGAGGTTGTCCGGCTCATGCTTCAGGAAGGCCGAGTACAGGTCCAGCTCGAAAGAGCGGACCAGGCCCTCGAGCACTCTCTCGGGAAGTCTGACATTTTTCCAGTTCCAAGCGTTGAACTTCTTCATAACTTTGAATGGGCGCTTTCCTTCTAGGAATCTCTGGCCATCCCTGTAACGAACGTCCTAAAAAGGCCGCTCAGATTCGATCGCCACCGTCAAATTTTAACACCGAAAAATCGGTGTGGCAAATGCCAGGAAGATGGGCCCGGTACAGGGGCGGATCGGGTCGTGAAAATGTTTTGACACCGGCTCCTTTAACCCCTACCATTCAAGCTTTTAGCTTGAAATCATCGTTATGAGCACTTCTCCCGCGTTCCGAGTCAACACTCCCGCGCCCCTCCCTGCTCGTCTGGACCGGAGTCGCCTCGTTTACCTCGAAGTTTTCGGCTGCCAGATGAATAAACTTGACGCCGAGCTGATGCTGGGCGCGTTGCTCGAAAGCGGCTACACGCTCACCCGCGAAGCCGAGGAGGCCGGCGTCATCTTGTACGTGTCCTGTTCGGTACGGCAGCACGCCGAAGACCGCGTGCTGTCGAAGATCGGCCGGCTCAAGATCCGCAAGAAGAGGGAAAAGGATCTGGTGATCGGGCTCCTGGGCTGCATGGCCCAGCGCGACCCGGAGGAGTTCCGCCGGCGGTATCCCTATGTCGACATCATCTGCGGCACGGCGGAGTTCTTGAGGATCCCCGAGCTGATCGAAACCGCCCGGGGGCGCGTGGTTCGGGAAGGGGAGGCGGTTCGCCGTGGGGGGCCGGTGCTGGCCGTCGACCTCAACGCCAGCCTCGAGTTCCGGCGCCGCCGCAACCTCGGCCCGGTGTCCTACCAGGCTTATGTCTCGGTGATGCGCGGCTGCGACCAGGCCTGCACTTTCTGTATCGTTCCCAAAACCCGCGGCCCGGAGATCAGCCGCCCGGTGCGGGAGGTAGTCGATGAAGTCAAGGCCCTGGTGGATAAGGGGGTCCGCGAGGTCACCTTGCTGGGGCAGACCGTCAACTCCTACGGCAAGCGCCTGGCGCCGGGGAGGCAGATCGGCCTCCAGCACCTGCTGCATGAACTCAACAAGGTCTCCGGCCTGGAGCGCCTCCGCTTCATCACCTCGCACCCGCGTTTCATGAGCCCGGACCTGATCGAGGCCATGGGCGACCTGGAGAAGGTGTGCGAGTACCTCCATCTTCCGGTGCAGTCGGGCTCCGATGCGGTGCTGCGCCGCATGTTGCGGACTTACACGCTGGCCGGCTACCGCGACATCATTGACCGCTGCCGCAGGAAAATCCGGAACTTCGCCGTGGCCACGGATTTCATCGTCGGCTTTCCGGGGGAGACCGAGGAGGACTTCGAAGCTTCCTGCCGGCTGCTGGAGGAGATCGGCTTCCAGAATTCGTTCATTTTCAAGTATTCCCGCCGCCCCCACACCCGCGCGGCGCTGCTCCCGGTTGACGTTCCGGAGGCGGTCAAGCAGGAGCGCAACCAGCGCCTCCTCGAGATCCAGGAGCGGGTGAGCTGGAAGCTTTACCGGGAGAAGATCGGCAAGGTGGAGGAGGTGCTGGTGGAAGGGCCGAGCAAGAACGCTGCCAGCCGGCTTACCGGCCGGAACCGCACCCATCAAATCGTCGTCTTTCCAGCGCCGGCCGGGGTGAAACCGGCCAGCCTGGCGGGGAAGCTCCTGCCGGTGCGCATTGACGGGGCCACGGCCCTCACCTTGCAGGGGGAGCTGCTGGCGGCCGAGGAAAACCGGCCCGCTCCGCCTGTTCCACCCACCCGCCGGCCGGAAGGTTCCAGCGGCGAGCCGCCGCGCGGCGAGCCGCCTCCGGCGGAGGCTGGGGTTCCACCGCCTTTCCTGCCGATCGAAGCCCTCCGCGGTCTGTGGCAAGAATAGTCTGTGGCAAGAATAAATCCCCCTGCCGCTCATTACATGAAAGAAGCCCTGCGGCTCGCGCCGCGCGGCCTGGAGGGCGTTTCCCCCAATCCCCTGGTCGGCGCCGTGCTGGTAAAAAACGGCGCGGTGGTCGGCCGGGGCTGGCATCGCTTCTTCGGCGGCCCGCACGCCGAGGTGGAGGCGATCCGCGCCGCCGGGGAAAAGGCCCGAGGAGCCGACCTTTACGTGACGCTCGAGCCGTGCGGCCATCACGGCAAGACCCCTCCCTGCGCCCGGGCTATCCACGAAGCCGGCGTGAAGCGGGTTTTCTTCGCTGCTCGCGATCCCAATCCCTTGACCCGCGGCCGGGGGCCGGGCTTTCTCAGGCGGCACGAGATCGAGGTCCGCGGCGGGCTTCTGGCCAGGGAGGCCGAGGAACAGAATGCGCCCTACTTCCACTGGCGCCGGACCGGACGGCCGTGGGTCATTCTCAAGTGGGCCATGACCGCGGACGGAAAGATCGCCACCCGGACCGGAGAGTCCCGCTGGATCAGCGGCGCGCGCTCTCGAAGCCTGGCGCAGGGGCTGCGCCGGCGCGTCGATGCCATCCTGGTCGGCACCGGAACCTTGCTTCGGGACGATCCGGTGCTCCTTCCCAGGCCGCCCAAGGGCCGCGCGCCACTGCGCCTCATCCTCGACCGCCGGGGAACGGCGCCGCTCGATCTGCGGATCTTCGCCCCGGTGACCGGCGTCCAGGCCGGCCCCCGCCTGTACGTGACCGCGCAGCGCGCCGGGACGCGCCGCCTCGAAGAACTGGCCCGCCGGGGGATCGACACGCTGATATTACCGGAATGGCGCGGCCGCCTCGACCTTGCGGCGCTGCTGGATCACCTGGGGGGGCGTGGGGTCAGCCAGCTCCTCGTGGAAGGGGGTGAGGAGTTGCACGGCGCCTTCCTGGACGCCCGCCTGGCCCAGGAGGTCGTGGCGTTCATTGCCCCCCGGCTGCTGGGCGGCGCCGAGGCTCCCGGGCCGATCGGCGGGCGCGGCCTCGGGCGTCTCGCGGAAGCGCTCCCCTTGACCGCCCCCCGCTGGCGGCGCCTGGGCGGCGATCAATGCCTTGAAGCTCGGTTGATATATCTATAATGCGGGCTTTCGCCCGCAACTGAGCTATCCGCAACTTCTCCGCAGTCTGCGGAGGAGTTGCGGAGGAAGAATATAAGTTATTATTAAATTGACAGTTGCGTTGATTTGACGTTTCCGGACCCGCATGATAACTTTCGAGTGGAAAGGTCAGGGCGAGGAGTAGGGGGAAAGCTTGGTTGAATGGATCAATCGCCGCGACAGCCGCCCCCGGTACCTCCATGGAAGCGGTACTTCCATGGAAGGGGTACCTCCACGGATGACTGCGACTTGAGAGCTTTGCGCTTCTTCGGGAGCCTTCCAGAGAACGGCCCGGCGATCGGTGCGGCAGGGCTTTTTCGAGAGGGGAAAGCCCTGCCATCATTTTTTCTGGGGAGCACACCCTTGAGACCGCTCGCGCCGAGGAAAAAATCCGCTCCAGCGCGCCGGCGGGCCGGGCCCGGCCTCCTCCGGCTGGGCGCTCTGGCCGCGGCCGCCGGGCTCTTCTTCCTGGCCTCGTGCGCTGGCCGGTCCGAGTTTCTCTCCGGGCAGATTTACTTCCAGCAAGGCCAGTACAAATCCGCTTACCTCGAGTACCATCGCGCCCTCCAGCTCGATCCGGACGCCGAGGAGTACCTGCAGTCCCTGGAAAAGGTGGGGAAGGTCCTCGCCATGGATCCCTATCTCGAGGGGGAATGGGCCGAAAGGACCGGCGACCTGGATACGGCGCTCGAAAAATTCACCATCGCCTGGGAGTATGCGCCGCGCTTCGCCCTGGTCCTGGGGGCTCTCCATCGCCTGGGGGAGCGCCAGGCGGAAGGCGAAGCGCTGGCTGGCTTCATGTCGGCCTGGAGAGAGCCCGGCTCCTGGAAAAAAGTTCTGGAGCTTCTGCGCCTCCCGGGGCTTCCGGAGGCCCATCCCCGGCTCTGGCTCCTCGCCATGAGCGCGCTCCTGGAGTCCACGAGCCGCCTGCTTGAGAGCGCGGAGAAGGGGCTAGCGGCCGCGCCGCCGGAGGCGGATCCGGACTGGCGGGAGCTTCATGCCGCCCTCGAGGAGGTTCGCCTGGAGCTCGAGGCCCGTCCCGGGCAGGCCCCGGCGTCACTGGGAGAGGCTCTCCGAGGAGTGGAGGATCGGCTCGGCGAAGCCCTGGAGTGGCAGTCCCGGCGCGAGGCGGCCGAGCGGATCTCCCAGGAAGCGGAAAAGCAAATCGCCGGCGGAAAGCTCGAGGCCGGCTGGCGCCTTTATGAGCGGGCGTGGTGGCAGGCTCCGGAAAATCCCGTCTTCCGGGACCGCCGCGATGAACTCCTGGACCGCTGGACCGGAGATCTCCTCGCCGCCGCCCGGCTGCACCTCCAGCGCGAGGAGTGGGAGGCCGCCCTGGATCCGCTGCAACGGATCCTGGACTGGCGCGCCGACTCCCGGGCCGAGGAGCTGCTGGCGCGCTGCCACGCGCGCCTCAGGGAGCGACTGGTCCAGGAAGCGCGGCGCTACCGCGAGCTCGGGCTGCCGGGGCTGGCCCTGGGCAGCCTGATCAAGGCCCGGAAGCACCCGGCGGCCGGCTCCCTCGAACCGGAGATCGAGAGCGCCGCTCGAGCCCTCCGCCGCGAGGCGCAGCCGCCCTTCCAGCTGGAGCAGCCGGCCCTGGATGAAGGGGAGGTGGACTTCAACGAGGAGCTGTGGAAGGTCCGCCGCGATCTGCTGGCCGATTTTGAGAATCGAGTGCGCCAGGCTTTCCAGAAAGCCTTTCCGGAAAAGACCGGATGTCCGGAAAAGACCGGCGCCGGCTCCGATCCCCTGGAAAAAGGGGCCGTGGTCCTGCGCCTTTCCAACCTCGATTTTGACACCGCTCTCCTGCCGCCGTCCGGCGGCACGGCGGAGGTCTGGATCCTCGAGGGGCTGGAAGAAGTCACCAATCCCTCTTACTTCGAGGTGGAGCGGGGCTACGACCGGCTGCGCCGTCTTGCCGGCGAGCCGGCGGTTGAAAACGGCGGCCAGAGCGGTGCCGCGACGGGCCTGCTCATCCATTTCCCCCGCCGGGCGGGCGAGGACATCGACTTCCTGGCCGAAAGCCGGCTCGAGCGGCTCTCCGCCAGCCTCGTCCGCATGCCCCAGAAGTCCCCTCGCGCCGTCTGGAGCCGCCATTCCTATCCCGTCCTCGACCACACCTGGCTCGCCAAGCTGCGGGTGCGGGTGGAGTTGGAAGGGCACGAACGCTGGGTGGAGGCCGGAGAGCGCTTCGAAGACCGCCAGGTGGAGGGTATGGCCCAGTGGGGCATCCAGCCGGACCCCCTGGAGTTCCCGCCTCGGGAGGAGGTCTTCCGGAAGCTGGCCGGCGCGCTGGCGAAACGGCTGGCAGCTCAGGTGAAGAAGATGTTCCAGGAGCGGGTCGAGCGCTTCTTCGATCGGGCAGAGGAGCGCTTCCGGATGCAGGAGGTCGAGCTGGCCCTGGAGAATCTCGTCCGCTACTGCTACGGTTGCTGGGCGCTTTATGGGGAAAAGGCGGGGAAGCGGGCGCGGCGGCTCGAAGCGGCGCTCGAGACCCTGGAACGGATCGGGGGTTTCTGCCTGCCCCGGAATTGAGAGACCTGCGCCACCCGGTGGAAGTCGGGATTTCTTTTTGCTCGGGCCGGCGGAAAGTCACCCGTATAATTTCCCTCCATGGCCCGGGTCCTTGCCGCCTCCACTCTCAAGCCGCGCTTCCAGTACCGCCAGGAAGAGGTCGAGGCCGGCATGGCCGCCTGGTTCTCGGGAGCGCCGGAGGAATGGGAGAAATGGCGGCGCGTTTACCGGAAGAGCGGCGTCGGCCGCCGCCACTCGGTCATTGCCGCTGAGCGGGTCTTCGCCGGTGCCAGCTTGGAGGAGCGCAACGCCTTTTACGCGGAGATGTTCATTCAGCTCGGCGCGCAGGCCGTCTCGCAGGTCCTGAGCGCCGCGGGCTGGCTCCCCTCCGAGTTCCACACCTTCATCACCGTCTCCTGCACCGGCTTCATGATCCCATCGGTCGAGGCCTACATCAGCAACCTCCTGGGCTTTCCCCGCTCGATCCGCCGGCTGCCCATCACCGAGCTGGGCTGCGCCGCCGGGGCCATGGCTCTGGGATTCGCCGCCGATCTGGTGGAGGCCCGGCCGGCGGCGGGGGGGAGGCGGCCCGACAAGGCCCTGCTCCTGGCGGCCGAGTTCCCCTCCCTCAACTTCCAGGTGGATGACCGGTCGCCGGCGCACCTGGTCTCCTCGGCCCTCTTCGGCGATGGGGTCGCTGCAGTGGTGGTCGGACCCGAGCCGGAAAGCGGCGGCACCGGTACCGAGAAGGGCCGCCGGCTGGGTCCGAGGATCCGTGGCCGACGGAGCCACCTCTTTCCAGACAGCCACCATTACATGGGCTTTGACCTGCGCTCGAGCGGCTTTCACATCATCCTGGCGCGGGAGATCCCCGAGCTGGTGCGCGGCTCGCTGGCGGAGCTGGTGGGGGCGTTCCTGGAGGACCAGGGCTGGAGGAAGGAGGAGGTGCGCTGGTGGATTCTCCATCCCGGCGGGGAGAAGATCCTCCTCGGCATTGCCGAGGTCCTGGCCTTGCCGGAAGAGCGCCTCGAGCCGTCGCGCCAGGTGCTGCGGGAGTGGGGGAACACCTCCTCGGCGGCGGTGCTGATGGTGCTCGAGCGGGTCCTTCCCCAGGCCCAGAAGGGGGACCGGGGGCTGCTCCTGGCCTTCGGGCCGGGGTTCAGCCTCGAGATGGCGGCGCTGGAGTGGTGAGTTCCCCAAAAAGGCCGAAAAATCCCGCGAATCTTCAGGCGCCGGATCATCTTAGTGGTATCCAAAATGTCCAAATCGGCAAAAATCTTGATACTTCAAATTGGATTCAGGACAAGGAAAGGCCTCACATGATTGAAGCGACCTTGAGCTCCAAGGGCTCGGCCCGGACGGCCGGGCAGAGCTTGATGGTGGATGTCCAGAACATCACCAAGCGCTACGGCGCCACCATCGCGGTGAAAGACGACACCTTCAAGGCCACGAAAGGCGAGATCGACGGCTTCTTGGGCCCGAACGGCGCCGGCAAGTCGACCGCCATGAAGATCCTGACCTGCTACATCGTCGCCGACTCCGGGCGGGTCTCGGTGGGCGGCTACGACGCCCTCGAGCGGCCGCTGGAGGTCCGCAAGAACATCGGCTACCTGCCGGAAAACACCCCGCTCTACACGGACATTCGGGTCCGCGAATACCTCAAGTTCATCT
>JACQVS010000142.1 GCA_016209605.1 Planctomycetota bacterium | reverse complement strand
TTTTCTTCATAGGTGAATAATAATTTCGAAACGTAAAATAGTGGGGGATTTCACCGCGCTCTTCGGCCGGCAAGTAGCTGACCAGGGCTTCAACCCTTGTTGAGGAGCGGCGAAGCCGCAGGAGATCTGGGTAATGATCAGAGCTATAAGCCAGGTGGCAGTGGTACTTGTCCTTGCCGAGCGAGCTGAAGTTCGGCCAATCCTTCAGGATCGGCCCTTTGTCCCGCAGGTCTTGGATCAGGAAGTAGACTTGTCCCGGACGCGCTGCGGCAGCTTCCCAAGCCGCCGCAGGACCGGCTTCTTGATCCGTACCTCGAAAGGGACCTTGGCGACCAAAGAAATGTACCCTATTAACGAGTACCAGTCAACCTTCTTTCCCGCGCCGCGCGGCGATGTCTCTTGAGGATGCCGGGAAATCCCTCGTCAGGTTCTCGCGGGCGGGGGAATGAAGGCGGTTATCGCAGCTCGACTCCAGCGGCGCAGTTGAGGCGCTGAATTTTCGTGGGGTAATTAAAATTTGGACGTGAATCCCAGCGAGAAGGCGATGTCGGCGGAGTTGTTGAAGGGCTGGATGTTCTCGACGACGCTCAATTCCAGCTCCCAGGGGGCCAGGACCTGCCACTTGAGGCCTCCGGCGAGGTAGTTGCGGCCCTTGTTCAAAGAATGAGGCTCTTCCAGGAGAGGCGAGAAGTACATCACCTGCCCGATCAGCGACAGCCTTTTGAGCAGCGCGATCTCCACCCCCAAGGTCCCCTGGTAGTTGACCTTCTTGAACTCGAGGCCGGCGGTGGTCGGGTCCGTGAGGTACGTCCCCCCCAGCACCCCGTACAGGTAAATGAAATCGAAAATCGACTTGTAAGCGGAGACGGCGATGCCGAAGTCAATGCTGCGGCTTCCGAATCCCGGCGTGGAGGTGGGCAGACCGACGATGCCGTCCAGGGCCACGGCCGGGAGCCAGGTCTCGCCGCCGTTCAGGATCCAGTGCGCTTTCACCGACAGATCGCCATTGCCGATACCGCTCCGGATGCGCCGGGGAATTGAATCCTCATCGAAGATGGTGATGTCATACTGGTTGCGCGGCCGGGTGTCGCGGCTGCCTTCACCGAATTTGAAGGCGTGGTGAACCAGATCGACGGCCGGGTCGAGGATGCCATCGCCCCGGCCAATGAGCGAGATATCGGCCCCCAGGTAAAAATCCTCCCGCAGCGCGTACCAGCCCTCCAAGCGCAAGCGGTATGTTTCTGCATCCACGACGAAGGAATCATCGCGAGCGAAGTGGTTGGCCCAGTTGAAGCTCAAACCCAGCTTGGTCTGGTGGGCATCGAGGAGCTCGAGGGTGTCGGTCGGCAGCTGGAGATGAAATATCGAGATCGGGAAAGGATCCTGCAGGTCGAGCACACCGCGTCCGCTCAGGTTGCTCGACAAGGTCAACTTGGGTTGCAAGGAACTCAAAGTCTCGCCCCCCCGGTCAAGGCCATCCGATTCCCTGAGCCGCTGGCTTGAATCCTCCAGGCCATCAGAGAGCTGCTTCTTCTGGTGAGAGTCCTGCGCGTCGAGGGGAGTCGCAAGGGGGGACGAAAAAAGCAGCCAGATCATTATCCGGCTAATACCGGCAGTTAGTTTCTCCTTCACGGCACTTTTATGGAGGCTCTTCCGGAAGCTTGCAAGAAAAAACAGCAGCCATTAAGCTAATTCTCTTAAAATCAAGGAGAGCCCATGCAATACTACGAATCCAAAGACCTCGGCCGCTTCGCCGAGGTGGGGAAGTTTCAAGGGCGGCTGATGGACCAGTTTTTTTCGTACTACAACGCCGTCACTAGCGCGGAGGGGGCCCTCTCGAAGCGGGAAAAGGCCTTGATCGCCCTGGCCATCGCCCACTTCCAGCAGTGCCCCTACTGCATCGACGCCTACACCACCCAGTGCCTCGAGACCGGCTCCAATCCCGACCAGATGACCGAGGCCATTCACGTCGCCGCGGCCATGGCGGCGGGAATGACCCTGGTGCACGGCGTCCAGATGCACAATGTCCTGAAGCAGCAGGGGGCGTTGTAGTTTCTGTTTAACCGTTGAAAATATCCGGCGGGTTCTTAACATCAGGTAGTCCTGAGAATAACTCAGCCACCAGAACCGAAATTGAAAGAGAAGGTCTTCGAAATGCTGGATCTTCCCATCCACCAGCCGGCCTCGGCTCCGCCCTGCAGCCAGCGCTACGATTTCCCGACCGTCATCGAGCGCCATCGCATGCGGCTGCCGCCGGTCTCGGTCGAAACCCTGCAAGTCAACATCACCAAGCTCTGCAACCAGGCCTGTCACCACTGCCATGTCGATGCCTCCCCCAAGCGCACCGAGCAAATGGACCACCGCACCATCGACCGCTGCCTGGAGGTGCTGGCGGCTAATCCGGCGGTCAAGAACCTGGACATCACCGGCGGAGCGCCGGAGCTGAATCCGCACTTTGACCACCTGGTCACCTCGGCCTGCAAGCTCGGGAAGCACGTCATGGTCCGCCACAACCTGACGGTCACCTTCGACGGCAATCCGCAAACCGGCGAATCGAAACGATACTTGCCGGAATTCTTCGCCCGGAACCAGGTCGAGGTCATCTCCTCGCTCCCCTACTACCAGGAGTTCTTCACCGACAAGCAGCGGGGGAAGGGCGTCTTCCAAAAGAGCCTCGAGTCGATGCGCCTCCTCAACCGCCAGGGCTACGGCGAGGAGGGAACCGGCCTCGTGATCAACCTGGTCTACAATCCGGTAGGCGCCTTCCTGCCCGCATCGCAGAAGAGCCTGGAGCAAGACTTCAAGCGCGAGCTTGTCTCCAGGCACGGCCTGGTGTTCAACCAGCTCTACGCCATCACCAACATGCCCATCCACCGCTTCAAGGATTTTCTTGAACGCTCCGGAAACTACGACGATTACATGACCCGGCTGATCAACGCCTTCAACCCGCAAGCGGCTCTTGGGGTGATGTGCCGGTCGTTGGTCAGCGTCGGATACGATGGCCGCCTCTACGACTGCGACTTCAACCAGATGCTGGAGATGCAGATCACCAATGGCACGGCGCGCACCATTTTCGACTTCAACCTGAAGGAGCTCTTGAGCCGCGAGATCCTCTTCGCCTCGCACTGCTTCGGCTGCACCGCCGGCGCTGGAAGCGGCTGCGGAGGGAATACCGCATGAATATGAAGGAATGAAACAGCAGGGATATTCCACCATGAACTTCGCCGGTTTTTTCTCCGGGATCGCCGACGAGGCGGCCAAGGACATTGACGGGCAGATCCGCGCCCACCAGGAACTGGGGTGGAAGCACATTGAAATCCGCAATATCAGCGGCAAGAACCTCACCGACCTGCCGGAAGTGCAGTTCCACGACGTGCGGAAGAAGATCGAGGCCGCCGGCCTCCAGGTCTCCTGTTTCGCCTCGCAGCTCGCCAACTGGTCGCGTCCCATTTCCGGCGACTTCGAGCTCGACGTCCAGGAGCTGCGCCGCGCCCTCCCGCGCCTGCGAGCGCTGCGCACCCCCTTCATCCGCTGCATGAGCTATCCCAACGCCGCGCCTCCCTGGGAGGAGGGCCGCTGGCGGAAGGAGGTGATCCGCCGCCTGAAAGTCCTGGCGCAAATGGCCGAGGGCGGCGGCGTCACCCTGGTGCACGAGAACTGCAACGGCTGGGGCGGCCTCGGCCCGAGCCAGTCGATGGATCTGCTCGCCGAGGTGGGCCTCTCCAGCCTGCAGCTCCTCTTCGACACCGGCAACCCGGCCCAGTACAGCCAGGACAGCTGGGAGTACTATCAGGGGGTGCGCGACCGCGTCGTCTACGTCCATATCAAGGACTACTTCCAGCCCAAATCGAAAGGCGACGAGCGCGCTTGCTACCCCGGCGAGGGCTGCGGCCACGTCCGGGAGATCCTCCGCGACCTCATCTCCCGCGGCTACCGGGGCGGCATCTCCATCGAGCCGCACCTCGCCGCGGTGATCCACCGGCAGCAGGATATCCAGGACCCGCAAGTCGCTTTCAGGAGCTACGTCGAATACGGCCGGCGGCTGGAGAAGCTGGTCGCCGAGCTATGACCATTCGGTATGGAAGACGCCCGGCTTGTCGGTCCGCTCGTAGGTGTGGGCGCCGAAAAAGTCCCGCTGCGCCTGCAGCAGGTTGGCCGGCAGCCGCTCGCGGCGGTAAGAATCGAAGTAGCCCAGCGAGTCGGCCATGGCCGGCACGGCAATGCCGTGCTGGACCGCCGCCGCGACCACCTCGCGCCACGCCTCCTGCTTCGACTCCAGCTGCGCCTTGAACTCCGGATCGAGGAGCAAGTTCTTCAAGCCGGGGTTGGTCCGGTACGCCTTGGCGATGCGGTCGAGGAGCCGGGCGCGGATGATGCAGCCCCCCTTCCAGATGCGCGCCAGCTCGCTCAAGTTGAGGCCGTACTTGTACTCCCCGGAAGCCCGCGAGAGGAGCGCCATCCCCTGCGCGTAGGAGCAGATCTTCGAGAGGTAGAGGGCATCGCGCACCCTGCCGATGAAGGCCTTGCGGTCGCCGTTGAACGGGCGACTGGGCCCGGCGAGGAGCTTCGCGGCGGCGGCGCGCTCCTCCTTCAAGCTCGAGAGGATCCTCGCCTCGACGGCGGCGGTGATGGTCGGAATGCTGGCGCCGACGTCGAGGGCGTTTTGCGAGGTCCACTTGCCCGTCCCCTTCTGCCCGGCCTTGTCGAGGATCACCTCCACGAGCGGTTTGCCGGTGTCGGGATCTCGCTTCTTGAAGATGGCGGCGGTGATCTCGATGAGGAAGGAGCTCAGCTCGCCGCGGTTCCACTCGCCGAAGACGCCGGACAGCTCATCGCAGCTCAAGCCGGCGATGCTCTTCAAGAGGTCGTAAGCCTCGCAGATGAGCTGCATGTCGCCGTACTCGATGCCGTTGTGCACCATCTTGACGTAGTGGCCCGAGCCGCCGCGGCCGATGTAGCTGGCGCAGGGGCCGTCGTCGACTTGCGCGGCGATTTTCTCCAGGACCGGCAGGAGCAGGCCGACCGCCTCGGGGTCGCCGCCCGGCATCAAGCTCGGCCCGTGGCGCGCCCCTTCCTCGCCGCCGCTCACCCCCATGCCGATGAATCGCAGGCCCCGCGCCGCCATCTCGCCGAGGCGCCGCTCGGTGTCGGTGAAGAGGGAGTTGCCGGCGTCGATGAGGATGTCCCCTTTCGAGAGCAGGGGGGCGAGCTGCTCGATGAGCTGGTCGACGGGCGCGCCGGCCTTGATCATGAGGATGATCCGCCGCGGCGCCTCCAGGCTTTTCGCCAGCTCCTCGAAGGTCCGGCACGGCACGATGCGGTCCGCGAGCTGGCCGGCGCGCTCGTTGAAGAACCGGTCGACCTTGTCGGCGGTGCGGTTGCCCACGGCGATGCGGAAGCCCTTCTCGGCGATGTTGAGGGCGAGGTTCTCGCCCATGACCGCAAGCCCGATGAGTCCAATGGTTACCTGGTTCATGTCAATACCTCACAAACTCTCTCCTGCGAATTTACCTTCCGCCAGCTCCGCCAGGCCGCGCAAGGTGGCATCCTGCACCTGGTGGAACCGCCACCTCCCCGGCCAGGCGCCGTGGAGCAGCTCGCCTAGCCAGCCGCCGCCGCCGGAGACGTAGACATCGTGGAGCGGCCGGGCCCGCCGCGTCAAGAGCTTCATGCCAGCGGCGTTCCATTCCGCCAGGCTGCTCAAAATGGCGGCGAGCAGATCCTCCCGCGTGGTCTCGAGGGTGAGATGGTCGAAGCCGGCATCGCGCTGCTCGATGCTCATGCGGTCCCCCGCCAGGTAGGGCCGGAAGTTCACCCAGCCGGCCCCCCGGGCGCCCGCCAGGCGCCTCGCCAGCTTGAAAAAATCCTCCTCCGAGAGATCGGGGAAAAGCGCCCGCCGGGCCCACTGCACCGCGCCGCCCCCGGCGGCAATGGTGTAAACCGACAGCCACAGCCGTCCCCTTCCCAATGGCCGCGTCAGCACGCGGGGATGGGGCTGAGGCCGGCCGGTGCACAGGGCGATCACATCGGTCGTGCCGATGACGTTGAGGATCCGCCCGGGCTCGGCCCCCACCCCCAGGAAGGCCGCCGAGGTGTCGATGAGCCCCACCAGAACCTCCAGGCCCGACGGCAGGCCCAGCCGCCGCGCCGCCGCCGGGAGGAGCTTCCCCGCCACTTCCGCGCCGTCGCGCACCTCCGGAAGCTGGTCGATCGAGATCCCGCTCGGGGCGAGCAGCTCCTTCCGCCAGCCGCTCATGCCGAGGCCATCGTAAAGCCCCAGGAAGGCGGCGTTCCCCGGATCGATCTTGCGGGCACCGGCGAGCTTCACGAGAAAATAGGTCGACGCCATGCCGAAGGTGGCGGCCCGCCGCACCACCGCCGGGGCGTTCTCCACGAGCCAGAGGAGGGTCGTCGAGGCGATGCCGCCGGGGAAGGGGCGGTTGCCGGCGAGCTGCAAATGACGCCGGCGGCCGAAGAGCTTTTCCAGGCGGCGCGCCTGGGGGATGCTGCGCCGGTCCTGATGGGTGATGAAGTCGGTCAAGGGCTCGCCGCGGCGGTCGAGGGCGATGAAGCTCGGGCTCAAGACGTCGAAGGCCAGCCGGTCGGCCCGGCGCGAAGCGGCCCCCAGATCGGCGATGGCTGCCATCAGGGACCGCTCCAGGCCGCGGACCGGCACCTCGACCTGGGTCGGAGCGATCCGGCTCTTGACCGGGCGCCGCGCCACTGCCGTCGCCAGGCGCCGGTTCTCGAAGACCGCCGCCTTGACGCTGCTCGAGCCGATATCCACCGCCAGCACTCTCACGCGGCGCATCCTAACAAGCGCCGGGGCGTTGTCTATAGGCTAGCTCGAGATCTTCTTTTAGCCGATTTCTCTTGCTCTCGGGCGCCGCGGCAAGCTAAATATATGGGCTCTGTTGGAAAGATTTCATTTGGTTGGTTTTTTTCATGGTTGTCTCACGCAACCCCAATTGGATTGGAGAACTCCATGAGCGAGGAATCGAAGAAACCACCGGCGCCTAGCTCCGCCTCGCCCGAAGCCTCGGGCCGGTTCAGCCGGCGCTGGTTCCTGCAAGGCGTGGCGCTTTCCGCCGGCACCGCCGTGCTCCCCGGCGAGGGCCTGCTGGGCGGCTCCGCCTTCGCGGCTCCGCAGGCGCCCGCCAGGATCGGCCCCGAGCCGGTCCAGATCGCCTTGAGCGTCAACGGCAAGGACTACCAGGTCAAGGTGGAGCCGCGGGTCACCCTGCTGAACGCCTTGAGAAACTACCTCAACCTGGGCACCAACACCCCCATCGACCTGACCGGCACGAAGCGGGTGTGCGACCGCGGCAGCTGCGGCTCCTGCACCGTCATCCTGGACGGCAAGACGGTCTACAGCTGCTCGGTGCTGGCCGTCGAGTGCCAGGGGAAGAAGATCACCACCGTCGAAGGGGTCGCCGAAGGGAACCAGCCCCATCCGATCCAGCAAGCCTTCGTCGAGTGCGATGGCCTGATGTGCGGCTTTTGCACGCCGGGCTTCATCGTCTCGAGCAAGGCGCTCCTCGACCGCAATCCCCATCCCACCCCCACGGAGATCCGGCGCGCCTTGAACGGCAATATCTGCCGATGCGGAACTTACAACCGGGTGTTTCAAGCGGTGGAGCTGGCTTCCATCCGCATGAAGGTGAAGGGAGGATAGCCATGCCGAATTGGCCAAGCGAACGACAACTCATGGGCACCAAGGTGCCCCGCGTCGATGGATTCAAGAAAGTCTCCGGCGGCGCCAAGTATTCCTACGACATCAACCTGCCGGGCCTGCTCTACGCCATGATCCTGCGCAGCCCCTACGCCCACTGCAAGATCGTCTCCATCGATCTGGGGCCGGCGGAGAGCATGCCGGGCGTCAAGGCGGTGCACCTCATCAAGAAGCCCGGCGATGAGCTCCACTACGCCGGCGATGAGATCGCCGCCGTCGCCGCGATGACCGAGGAGGTGGCGGAGGACGCCCTCCGGGCCATCAAGGTGAAGTACCAGGTGCTTCCCCACGTCTCGAGCGAAGACCAGGCCCTCAAGGCCGGCGCGCCGGCGGCGCGCGCCGGCAGCGCCGACGAGCGCGGCGAGAAGATCGAGGACGCGATCAAGGAGGCCGCGGCGGTTCACGAGGGAACTTACGGCTGCGAGGTCATCACCCACGTTTGCCTCGAAACCCACGGCCTGGTGGCCAGGTGGGAGGGCGAGGAGCTGACCGCCTGGGCCTCGACCCAGGCGGTGCACGGCACGGGGACCGCCCTGGCCCAGCACTTCAAGATTCCCAAGGCCACCTGCATCACCAACTTCATGGGCGGCGGCTTCGGCAGCAAGTTCGGCCCGGACATCCAGGGCATCGTCGCCGCCGAGCTGGCCAAGAAGGCCGGCGCGCCGGTGAAACTCCTGCTCAACCGCGCCGAGGAGCACAACGCCGCCGGCAACCGGCCCTCGGCCTTCGCCAAGGTGAAGGCGGCCGTCGACAAGACCGGCAAGCTGATCGCGTTCGACGCTGAAACCTGGGGGACCGGCGGGCACTCCCGCGGCGCGGGCTTCCCGCTGCCTTATGTCTACCCCGTCGACAACCGCCGCCGCAAGCACACCGATTGCTTCATCAACGCCGGCGACAATCGCGCCATGCGCGCCCCCGGCCACCCGCAGGGCTCCTTGGTCATGGACTCGCTGATGGACGACCTCTGCCACAAGTTCGATCCCAAGCTCGATCCGGTGGAATTCCGCCTCCGCAACTTGCCCTCGACGGTCCTGCGCGACATCTACACCAAGGAGCTGCTCCTCGGGGCGGCCCGGATCGGCTGGAAAGAGAACTGGCACCCGCGCGGCGACAACGCCCCCGGCCCCTGGAAGCGCGGCCTGGGCGTCGCCCTCGGCACCTGGGGCGGCGGCCCGGGCGACGCCCAGGCGACCTGCACCCTGCACGGAGACGGCCGCGTCGAGGTGAAGTGCGGCACCCAAGACCTCGGCACCGGCACGACCACGGTGGTGCCGCTCGTGGCCGCGGAGATTCTCGGACTCCAGATCGGCGACATCGCCGGCTCGATCGGCAGCTCGGCCTTTCCGCCCGCCGGCGGAAGCGGCGGCAGCACGAGCTGCGGCGGCGTGAGCGTCGCCGTGGCCATGGCCTGCACCAAGGCGCTCGCGGAGCTCTTCGCCAAGGTCGCCCCCAAGCTCGAGTGCAAGCCGGAGGATCTGCAGGCCGAGTACGGCCGGGTCTTCGTCACGGGGAACCTCGAGCGCGGCTTCACCTGGAAGCAGGCGTGCGCCGTCCTCGGCCAGCAGCCCATCACCGCCAGCGCCGACAAGAAGGAAGGCGAGAAGGGCATGGCGACGAGCACCGTCGGCGGCGCGCAGTTCGCCGACGTGTCAGTCGACGTCGAGACCGGCCGCGTCCGCCTCAACAAGATCGTCGCCGTCGCCGACTGCGGCCTGGTGGTCAACCGGCTCACCTGCGAGAGCCAGGTCCTCGGCGGCGTCATCATGGGGATCAACTACGGCCTTTACGAGCAGCGCCGCCTCGACCCCCCTACCGGCCTGCCGGTCAATCCCGACATGGAGTTCTACCTCCTGGCCGGCGCCGGAGACATTCCGGAAATCGACGTCGTCCTCCTCGACTACCCCGAGCGCGGCGTGATCGGCATCGGCGAGCCCCCCACCATCCCGACCGCCGCGGCGATTTCCAACGCCGTGGCCAACGCCATCGGGGTGCGGGTGCCGGTCATCCCGCTGACGCCGCGGCGCGTCCTGGAAGCTTTGGAAGGGAAAGCGTGATCCTATGAAGAACTTCGCCTATATCAACGCCGCCAGCGAAAAGGCCGCCATCGAGTCGATGAGCGACAAGGCGCTTGCCCTCGCCGGCGGCACCAACCTCTTGAATTTGCTGAAGGAGTACGTCCTCGCGCCGGAGGCGCTGGTCAACATCAAGGGCATTGCCGGCCTGAACGCCATCGAAAGCTTCGAAGGCGGCTTGAAGATCGGCGCCAACGTCACCCTCAGCGAGCTGCTCGACCACGCCGAGGTGCGCGGCCGCTATCCGGCGCTCCATCAAGCGCTTTACGATATCGGCACGCCCCAGATCCGCAACATGAGCACGCTGGGCGGCAACCTCTGCGCCCGGCCGCACTGCTGGTACTACCGCTACGAATACTTCGACTGCAAGAAGCGCGGCGGCCAAGGCTGCGCCGCCATCGCCGGCGACAACGAGTTCCACGCCATCTTCGCCACCGATGGACCCTGCGTCATGATCCATCCTTCCAGCGCCGGGCCGGCGCTGGTGGTCTACGGCGCCAAGGTGAAGATCGCCGGGCCGGGCGGATCCCGGGACGCCGGCATCGAGGAGTTTTTCACCTTGCCGGCGGCCGCCGTCGCCCGCGAGAACGTCCTCAAGCCCAACGAGCTGGTCACCCACGTCCTGCTGCCGCCGCCGAACGGCAAAAGCGCCACCTACGAGGTCCGGCACAAGGAGTCGCACGACTGGCCGCTGGCCATGGCCTCGGTGGCCTTGACCATGGCCGGCGAGACGGCTCAAGAGGCGCGCATTTGCCTGGGAGCCGTCGCCCCCGTGCCGTGGCGCGCGGCGGCCGCCGAGGCCGCCTTGAAGGGGAAGGTGGTGAATGAAACCACCGCCGGCGAGGCGGCACAAAAAGCTGCCGAGGGGGCCAAGCCTCTCTCGGGGAACAAGTACAAGGTCCAGCTCGTCCGGACCGCGGTCAAGCGGGCGATCCTCGCCGCCGCCACCGGAAGGAGGGTATAACCATGGAACCAAGATTCGACCCGTTCAAGATCTGCCAGAACCTGCGCTGCAAGGAAATGATGGCGTCCGGCAACAACTCGGAGTACGAGCGCGAGAAGCTCTTTGACGACTTCGACGCCGTCGCTTACTGGTGCGCCTGCACCCAGACGGGGCGCGGCCCCGACGGCCAGAGGGTGCACCGGAAGGAGTGCTCGGTGGGAACCCGGCGAAACTGCTTTGTCGGCATCGAGTCCTTGACCTGACAAGAAAAACTTGATCTTTCAACAAAGCAGGACCAAAATAGTACTTGTTGTTGAATATTCTTGAAGGTGGATTGATCAAGGAGATCAGACCATGAATGTGAAGCCTGTGAACTTGAAGCCAGTCAACTTGAAGGTCGTGAGCGGAATGCTCTGTTGGGCGGTTGCTTCTTACGTTTCCGGATTCGCTTTCGGCGCCGATCCGGTCATCGCCGGCGAGTACGTTGAGGCGCGGACGTGCGACGTCTGGACCGGGCCGTGCTTTGCCAATAGCGAGATCAACACCGCCGGCGAGTTCGCCATCGTCAGCTGGGCCGTTTCCCAGGGATCGTGGGCCGGACAGGATCTGAGCGGCCTCAAGATCGCCGCCGCCCTGCGCGCTCAAGGGACCTTGACCACCGAAGGGGAAGGCAAGGTGAAGGCCATCGTGTATGTCGATGAAAAGGCCACCCCCGAGCAGGCGAACGCCCTCCTTTCCATGGCCCGGACGCTGGCCAAGAAATATTTCGAGAACATCCTCGAGGTCCACAAATCGGCCATCAGCTTCCAGCGCGAGGAAGAAACAGCCACCCTGGAGATCAAGGAGGTCCTCAAGATCCGCACCAAGGCCTTGAGCCATGGCGATTGCGTCTGCGGCAACGAGAAGGCCGCTTATCCCTCCATCAGCAAGCTGTCCACCTCCGAGTGCGCCAAGACGGTCGAGCACTTCTTCAAGGGACAAGGCCTCCAGGCGCGCTGGAGCGATCCCTTCAAGCGCAGCGCCGTTATCGGAGCGTTTGCCCTGACACCTGTCGACGTCATCACCGCTGCCGCTCACTAATCTAGACCCCATTAAAGGCTGATCTCTCATGAAAAGGCCGATGGCTTGGTTTTCGGTCCCGCTCGCGCTCTGGTTCCTGGCCGCTCCCTCGCACCTGGCGGCGGCGGAATACACCTTGGAAGCGCTCAAGGAGTCGCCGCCCAAGGAGGTGGCGGGCGACCTTCAAAAGGCCCTGGCCGGCGAAGGGTTCCGCATTCTCGACAAGAAAGGGAAGCCGTTCGTGGATTTCTGGCTGCGCCAGGAAATCCCGCTCTTCAAGCCGGCCGGCGAAAAGCCCCAGAACATCACGTTCACCGACATCGCCGAAGGCTCCTTCCTGGGGGTGATCCGCTACCATAAAAAGCACTACGACTTCAAGGACAAGGCCATCCCGCCGGGCCTGTACACCCTGAGAAACGGCATCCAACCCATGGATGGAGACCACGTGGGCGTGGCCCCCTCGCGGGACTTCGCGCTCCTCTGCCCGGTGAGCGCCGATGCCCAGCTCGATCCCATGTCCACCAAGAAGCTGGTGGAGCTGAGCGTCCAGGTCTCCGGCACCAAGCATCCTTCCATCGTCTTCCTCACCCCCATGGAGGAGGAGCGCGCCAGCTTTCCAACCCTCACCGCCGACGAGGAGAAGGGCTGGCAAATTTGCGATGTGCGCATCCCCTTTGCGGGCGAGAAGGACAAATACTTCCGCTTCGGCCTGGTGGTGGTCGGGGTGTCGTCGGAAACCTGATCGGCCGCTCATGGCGAAGTTCGATCAGGACAGGCCAAGTCATTGATAAAACACCAGGTAGTACGGGTAGGCGACCGCCTCCCGGAACAGCCAGAAATTATCCCGCACCAAGCGCTCCGAGGGCTCGGCCGGCATGGTGTAGCAGGGGATGCCGGAGCGCTCGAAGATGAGCTTGACGCGGGCGTTGTGGAAGTACTGGCTGACCACGATCAGCTCCCGGAAGCCGCGCTCGCCGGCGATTTTCCGGCAGTTCCGGGCTGAAAGGTAAGTGTTGTTCCCTTGCTCGTCCAGGAGAATGGCTTGGGCAGGAACACCCCTCTTCAGGGCGTATTTTTTCATCTCCCTGGGCTCGCTCAGGCCGTTGGGGTCAATGCCCCCGCTCAAGATCAGGTACTTTAATTTCCGATCGCGAAAAACCTGGATGCCGGTCTTCATGCGATCCTCGAGAGCATTGGAAAGCCGGCCGTCGGGATACACCTTGGCTCCCAGAACCACCGCCGCCTCGGCCCGCGCGGCCGGAGAGTAATCGGTCAGGCCGAAGGTGTAGATGTGGGCGACGATCATCACGAAACAGGCTGCGGCCACCAGCATGCTTCCAAAAAACCGCCTTGCCGGCCGCGGCAGCCTCACCGGGAGGCAGCCGCCGCCGAGGATCCGCACGAATTCCATGGCGAGGATCGCCAGGATCACCAGACTGAAGGGAAAGGCGGCATAAGAGCGGATCTGATTCTTTTCTACCCAATGGTAAAAGCCGATGACATGGGCCAGGGTGAGGGCCATGAAGCCTGCCAGAACGCCGAGCTGGAGCAGCCGGAAGCGCCGGCTCGACCTCCAGGAGTGGGGGGAAAGCAGATTGAGCGCCAGAAGCGAGGCGAAGGCTGAAAGCCAGGGCTCCTCGAGAGGGATGTAAAACCACATCCGGTTGGCGGAGAGCCGCGGCTCCTTGAGCCCCAGCGCCAGGTTGAGCAGGATGAACAGTCCCAGGGCCACGCCGAACGGCCTGCTGATAAAGAAAATCCACCGCCACATCTTCGTGTCTCTTCACTCGCAATTTCTTGTTCGTCCATGCCGAAAAGGCAATCCGTTGGATTATAGAGAGGATTCGAGACAGCGCAAGGACGAGGATGTCAAGCCCCCAGCAGCGTCGTTTCTCGGCCGGCCAAAAACCCTTTTCTTCTTCGGTGAATCAAAAAGCCGTTTATGTTAAAATTAAATTTAATTGAAAAGAATCGAGTGAGATGGATTAAAAAATGGTTATGAATTTTTCCGATGATATCTCTCCCATACTGAAGCGGTGGGAATTTCAAGAAAGCAAGAACATCCGCCGGCTGCGCGCGGCCAACGGTCACGAAATTATTCAAGTGCGGCTTCCCCTCGGCATCGAACAGTACGAGATCAACGGCCGCCCTGACGGCCTGCGGCCGGGAGGCTTCGAGTCCTGGCTGGACCGCTACATCGGCCAAGAAGAGGTATTCGGCCGCGAGTTCCTGCTCGATGAACAAGCTTTCGAGCGCCTGCAGAGCGAGGGGCTGCTTTACTACTACCGCTACCTCCTCTTTTTCCAGATCCAGGACTACGACCTGTGCGTCCGCGACACGGCGCGCAACTTGCGGCTCCTCGACTTCGTGAAGCGCTACGCCGGCAAGCCGGAGCATGCCGAAGCTCTCGAGCAGTACCGTCCCTACATCCTGCGCATGCACTACATGGCCCGCGCCCTCCTGCGGCTCAAGGAAGAGCACGACCTCAACGGCGCCATCCGCCTCTTGAGGCTGGGTTTGAAGGAGATCCAGGAAATTCCCGCGCTGGCCGGAAACGACGTCTTCGACTTCGAGCGCACCCGCTCGGTGAAGAGCATCAAGGACCTGCTCTCCCAGCTGGAAAAGCAAGTGCCGCCCTCGAAAATGGAAAGGCTGCACCGGCAAATGCAGGATGCCATCGCCCAGGAAGACTACGAGAAGGCGGCGACGCTGAGGGACCAGATCCGCCGCATGGGGCGAAGAAAAAAGTCCTCGCGGTAGAAAGAACCAGAGGAATTGAACCGCCAAGACGCCAAGAGCGCCAAGAAGAAGAAATAAAAATTAAATTAGATGTGAAAACATAATATTTTTTAATTAAAACTCTGGATTTCTTTCTTAATCTTGGCGTCCTCCGCGTCTTGGCGGTTAATCCTCTTCCTCTATCTCTCCTCGCCGCCGTGCCCCGCCGCGGGCGAGGACAAAACCGTTGCTCATCGGCCCAGCACCCAGCGCTCGATCGCCTCCGCCACCGCGCCCTGATTGTTCGTCTGGGTGGTGACGTGCTTGGCGGCGCGGCGGATGTCCTCGCGGGCGTTGGCCACCGCCACTCCAAGTCCGGCGGTCTGGATCATCAGGCGGTCGTTGTCCGCGTCGCCGATCGCCAGCACCTCCTCCATGGCCACCCCGAAATAGCCGACCAGATCCGGCAGCGCCGTCCCCTTGTCCACGCCCACGGCCATGAACTCCAGGTACTCGGGATCGGTGCGCACGACGTGAACCTTGCCCTCCAGATCGGCCGAGAAGCGGGCGTAGAGGCGGTCGCGCTCCTCGGGCTCCGCGAGCATTATCAGCTTGGTCGGCTGCCGGCCCTCGAGCTCCCGCAAATCGACAAAGTGGTAAATCGACCCGGTCCTGCTCGAGTAAATGGCGGCCAGAGGGCTGCCCTCCTGGGAGCGGTCGGCGTAGAGGACGTCGTCGAGATAAAAGTTGAGCAGGTAGTTGTTTTCCAGGGCGAAGCGCAAGAGGGCGCTCGAAGCCGAGAGCGGCAAGGGCCGGTGCGAGATGCAGGGCCGGCCGGAGCGACGCTGTCCAACCACCTTGCCGCCGTTATAGGCGATCAAGGCGCAGTCGACGCCCAAGAGCCGTTCCTGATTTTCAATGCTGGGGATCATGCGGCCGGAGGCGATGGCCAGATGTACTCCGCGCCGAGAGGCTTCGGCCAGTGCCTGCAGGTTTTCCGGCGGCAGCCGTTTTTCGTCATCCAGCAGGGTGCCATCGATGTCCATGACAACGAGGCGGATGGGGCGGATCGGGGTCATGTAAAAATGAAAAATAGTACCTTTTTACGCTTGAAAATTCGAGGTAAAATCTTATTTCTTATTGAAGCTTGAAGCCTGCGGGCGATTAACTCAGTGGCTAGAGTGCCATCCTCACACGGTGGAAGTCACTGGTTCAAATCCAGTATCGCCCACCACCGCCGGCCCCGAATGAAAAACGTCGGGGCCGGCTCTTTTTCAAAACCCCCAAAAAAAGCGAGTGATGCCGTAGGTGATGCCGTGAATTTTGGAGGGGTTGGATCACCGCCAAAAAGCCATGATGCGCCCCCTCGCCCCCAGCCTACCACCGGGCCGCGCCGCGGCCGCCCCCGGCCGCCCTGGGCCGCCTGGCGCGGCAATACGGCGCCTCCCCGACAAAAAGCCGGCCCACTCCCGAGGAGCAGGCCGCGGCTGGCGGCGGGTGCCGTCCCCCCTGGCCAAATCCGTCGCCGGCGGCATCATACCAGGCCCGGCCCGCGGCCGCGAAGTGCTGGCCCTCATCGACCAGGTCACGGGGGGGAGACAGGGTGGGGATCATGGGAATCAATTCACGGGTGGCAAGTTTGATAATATACAAGTTGCCAAAGCCCCCACCGGCACTTCCCGCGCCCGGGCGCTCCGCCGGCTCCGGCAGCAGCGGCCGGACCATATGCCACGTGGCATATCCCGGACCACTTTTTCTCCCGACATAGCTAAAAACCAAGGATTTCACCCCAACTCGCCTCCCAGGACTGGCATCCACAGCGTCTGGGTGACCGCTCGAGCCAGTGATCCATCGCGCGGCGAAGCCCAGGCCGCCGGTTTCGCCCCTCAGCGCCGGAGGAGGTGGTCCTCGGCGAGGAGGCGCCGTTCCGCCGCGGTCCGCTTTCTCGCCTCGAGCTCGACGATCTCCTCGGCGATTCGTGCCGCGGCGCGCTCGCACTCAAGCGGATGGATGTCGAGCAGCTCGCGCAGGTTCCGGAGGATCACGTCTCGCAGGTCGTTCTTGTCCATGTGGCTTTCAAATCTCGCCCGAGCGGCGCGGGAGGCCGCTCGAGCGGATATTTCATCACTCGGAGAAGAAGCCGGCCCGGCCCACCACAAGTAGGCCGGGCCAAGAAAGGAAATTTTTCTCGAAAGAAATTACGCGGTCCCCTCCGCCGGCGCGTGCATCAGTTTGGAACCGGAAATCACCGTCGCACTGTCGTGCGTCGGCGGCGCCGCCTGCGGGCCGCTCAAGACGGCGACGATCCCGTCGAGGGTGGCATTCTGGGTCGCGCGGTTGACGATCATCTTCAGGTAGCGCTTCTGCGGCCGTGTCACTTCGACGAAGACCAGCTTGTTGTCCTGGTCGTCCGCCACGGTGACCTTCGAATCGAGAAGGGCGCTGTAGGCGTCGGCCACGCCATCGTCAGAACTTTGATGCACTTCGACCGAGGTCGCGGCGCCGGCGACGATAGCGCCGAAGGCGGCGATGAAGGTGCATGAGTCGAAGCCTTTCACGTCCACGCCGGCGCTGGGGGTGATGACAGTAGCGCCGGCAGCCACGGCGTTCGAGTGCCGGATCAATTTCGTGTTTTTTGTGAGGTTGTTCATGGGTTCCTTTCTAGGTGATCGTAATCCCGGACATGTGGACGAAGAAGGCCGGCCGTAGAACGGCCACGTCCAAACGCGTGTGAGCCACAACCAGCTTGCCAAGCTGCGCTGCGGCGTTCCAGGTCACGCTCGAGGAATCGGTCACGGCGCCTTGATCGAGAACCCGGACCGCAATTTGGGTCCGGACGCCGAGAAGCACTTGCGAGAAATCGCCAAGGTAACCCGAGGACTCCGCGCCGCCGCCGCCTTCGGTGATGCTGAGCGACGTCGTGGAGAACTTGCGCAGCCGTGCAAACCACTCTGGCGGAATTAACGGCTGATTCCCCGTTTCCTTCAATTGCTGGATCTTCGACATGTCGCGGGGGTGCAGGATCAGCGCCAGGCCTTCGATCGGCCCGCTGTAGTTCGCGGTCAGAACCTTCTCCACCGCCTGGACAAATTTCACGAAATCCGCCGGCGTGCCGAAGGATGTGATCGTGTTGATTCCGGTGGTGAACCGGATCCCTTGCGGGATCGACTCGGAACCTTGGCCGAACAAAACAGCTTTGTCGATCAGGAGTCCCATCTGCTCGCGGATCGCCGCCTCGATGATGGATCCGAGGTTGCTCGAGTCTTCGGACAGCTCGACACTGACGGGGATCACCACGGCCAGCGTTTTCGGCCGGAGGGTGATTTTCTCGAAACCCATGTCGCCGACTGGGATATTGACCCACTCGGCGCGCCAGCCGGGTGTCGGGTCGCTGGAGAGGCGCACAAGATTCGTCTCACCGTCGATGGGAACGGTCTGCGCACCGGCCGCCACGGCGACGGACGCCGACCGCGCCAGATCGATGAAGCGGGTCGAGGCCGCCGGCGAGAGCAGGAAGCCGCCGCTGGAGTC
>JACQVS010000135.1 GCA_016209605.1 Planctomycetota bacterium | reverse complement strand
TCCTCTTCACCGCGATCACCGACGTCGCCGGTTTCGCTTCCACATTTTTCAGCGGCATCATGCCGCCGCTGGAATGGTTCGGATTTTTCTCGGCCGTCGGGCTGGGATCGGTCCTTCTTTTCACCTGGACGGTGATTCCTTCATTCCTCATCCTGTCCAGCGCCGGCCTGAAGTTGGATCAGCGCCTCAGCCGCTGGTCCATTGAAGGCCCCATCGCCGCCTGGCTGAGGCGGCTCGGTCTTTGGTGCCACGATCATCCCCTGGTGGTGCTTCTCGCCGGCGCCGGCGCGTTCGCTCTGGGCGCGGCCGGAGCTCTGCAAATCCGGGTCAATCAGTCGATGGGGAGCGCTTTCCGGGAAGATCACCCTATCATCCAGGCCGACAAGGCCATCAACCGGCTCTTTCACGGCACTTATTTCCTCGATATCTTGATAGAAGGCGAGCGGCCGGGCGACCTCCTCCGCCCGGAGGTCCTTGAAAAAATTGCGGCGATGGAGCTATTCGCCAAGACGCTTCCGAATGTCGGAGGAACGGTCTCGGTCGTCGGATTCGCCAAAAAAATGAACCAGATCCTGAACCGCAACGATCTGAAGGAATACCGGATCCCCGATTCCTCCGGCGCCGTCCGCCAGAATTTCGATCTGATCCGGCTCCACTCGAAAACCAAGCTTGCGGACCTTCGCCGGGTCGTGGACGATGACTACCGCGTGGCCAACGCCAGGATCCGGATGAAGAGCGGCGAGTACGTCGATGAAGCCGTCGTGGTCGAGAACATGCAGCGGTTCCTTGAACGGCATTTCGCGGGCCTTCCGGTCAGGTCCTCCCTCGCCGGCCGGGTCAACATGGACTACCACTGGATGAAGCTTGTCCTCCGCAGCAACCTCGGCAACGTCGCGCTCGCCCTGGGCCTGGTTTTCGGCTGCATGGTGGTGATGTTCCGGTCGTTCCTCGCCGGATTGTATTGCCTGATTCCAGTCGCGTTCGCGGTCCTTTACACTTACGGCATCATGGGATTCCTGAAAATCGATCTCAGCATCAGCACCTCGATGTTCGCCGCCATCGCCACCGGAGTCGGAGTCGATTACCCGACGCATCTCCTCGAGCGCCTCCGGGTGCTGATCGGTTTTGAAAGGGCCGGCTCCCGGCAGGCTTTCGCCGATGCCTTTGGAATCGCCGGCAAGGCGGTCTTTTACAACGCCGCGGCGGTCTCTTTCGGATTTCTCGTGCTGACGATCTCCGAGCTGCCCCTCCTGGTCCGGTTCGGAGCGATGATCGGCGTGGGCATCGGCACCGCCTGTCTCGCCAGCCTCACCCTGCTTCCAGCGCTGGTGCGCTTCTTCAAGCCGCGCTTCATCTTCAGTCCCGGGGGAAAACCGGTTTGATGGTCTTCTATGATACAATCTCAAAAAAAATCCAGTGACGTCTTGGTTTCATCGACCGATATGGCCGAAGTGAAACGAGCAAATGACCAGGCGGCCGCCAGGCTTCCCTCCCGCCACGGAGAGCTGCCTCCCTGGGAAATTGCGGAACTGCCCGCGCCGCCGCCTTTCGGTTTTCGCAACCTGCTGAGGGTCATCGGGCCGGGAGCGGTCCTCGCAGCCACCTCGATCGGCGGCGGCGAGTGGCTGGTCGGGCCGGCGGCGGCGGTCAAGTACTCTTCCGCCATCTTCCTGATCGTCACCCTAGCCATCCTGTTTCAGGTGATCTTCAACCTCGAGGCGATCCGATACACGCTCTATACGGGGGAGCCGATCTACGGCGGCATCATGCGCCTCAAGCCGGGCCCGAAGTTCTGGGCCGGCTTCTACACCGTGGTCGGATTCCTTCAACTGGGCTGGCCGGCGCTCGCGGGCAGCGCCGCGGCGACCCTGCTCAGCGCCTGGCTCGGCCGGCTTCCCGAAGCAGGCGATGGGGAAGCTCAAGTGTGGATCACCACCGGGTTGATCGCCGCGGTCGTGCTCATCCTTTCGTTCGGCGGCACTATTGAAAAGATGCTCGAATATTTCGCCTGGACAATGTTAGCTCTGGTGTTCGGATTCCTGCTGTTCGTCAACGCCGCTTACGTTCCTGCAGACCATTGGTGGACGAGCTTCAAGGGATTCTTCCAGTTCGCGGGGCTGCCGAGGCCGATCGACTGGGGCCTGATCGGCGCCCTGGCGGCGACGGCCGGGTCGGGAGGCATGGGCAATCTGACCATCACCAACTGGATACGCGACAAGGGATTCGGCATGGGAGCGAAGGTCGGCGCCATCCCGAGCGCCATCGGCGGGCACCGGATCCAGCTGTCGCACGTGGGCAAGGTCTTCGAGGTGAACGAGTCGAACCTGGCGCGCTGGCGGGAATGGATGCGCTACGTCCACGCGGACCAGATCTGGGTCTGGGGCTTGTTTTGCTTTCTGGGCATGTACTTGAACGTCAACCTGGCCACTTACATCGTCCCGAGCGGCACGGACCTCCAGGGCCTGGCGGCGGGCGCGTATCAGGCCAAGTACCTGGCCGAGCGCATCTGGCCCGGATTCTGGTTCCTGACGCTCTTCAACGGCTTCTGGGTCCTCTTCAAGACGCAGCTCGGCAACACCGACATCCTGGTGCGGACGGTCACCGATGCCCTCTGGATGTCGAGCGGCAAGCTGCGAGGCTGGAGAGGCGGCCGCATTCAAAGCATCTATTACAGCATCCTGGCGATCTTTTCACTGTGGGGGGTGCTGGCAATCCGCTCGGCCTCGCCCATGAAGCTGTTCACCATCCTTGCCAACATCGCCGGCATGGTGCTGGTCATCGCCGGCGCGCAGATTTTCTGGATCAACCGGCGCTTCCTGCCTCCAGCACTCCGGCCGCCGCTCTGGAGGGAGGCGGCGCTGCTCGGTTGCGTCGGGTTTTACGCCTTCTTCTCCTTTTTCGTCATCCGGAACATTATCGAGTCGTTTTGAATATCTTCTAATCACTTTTTCTAACTGAAATCCGTTTGGGAGGTGAAAGATATGGCAGACCAGCAAGCCATCCAACGCCGCGAGTTTCTCGAGAGCCTGGGCATCGGCGCCGCCGGGCTGATCACCGCCGGCTATTCGGCGACGGCGGTCGGCTACCCGGCCAATGAGACCCTCACCGTCGGCCTCCTCGGCACCGGCGGGCGCTGCATCGGGGCGCTCCTGCCGGCCTTGAAGGAGATACCCGGCGTGAAGATCGCCGCGGTCTGCGACGTCTGGGACGCGCACCTCGAGCGGGCGAAAGGCCAGGCCGACCCGAGCGCCCTCGCCACCAAGAATTTCCAGGAAGTGCTCGACCAGAAGGACATCGACGCCGTCGTCATCGCCAGCCCTGACCACTGGCACGTGCCCATGACCGTCGCCGCATGCGACGCCGGGAAAGATGTCTACGTCGAGAAGCCCCTCACCCACGACCTCGCGGAGGGCCAGGCGGCGATCGATGCCCAGAATCGGAACCAGCGCATCGTGCAGGTCGGCATGCAGCAGCGCAGCATGCCGCAGTTCCTGAAGGCGTACGAGGAGGTCGTGAAGCCCGGCAAGCTCGGGAAGATCCACAAGGTCCACCTCACCTGGAACCGCAACGCCCCCATCGGCGGGCGGGGGAAGTACGGCATCGACCCCAAGACCGTCGACTGGAAAGGGTTCCTCGGCCAGGCCAAGGACCAGCCCTTTGACGAGTTCCGCTTCCGCAACTGGCGCTGGTTCTGGGACTTTGGAGGCGGCATCTTGACCGACCTCATGGTCCACTTCATCGACGTCGCCCACTGGTACCTTGGCCTCGACCATCCGTCCACGGCGGTGACCATCGGCGACCATTTCGCCACCCGGGGCGTCTGGGAGACGCCGGACACCATCCAGACCATCCTCCAGTACCCGGACCAGGAGGTGCAGATCTACTTCGAGGGGACCTTCCTCAACGCCCGCAACGCCGCCATGCTCGAGTTCATGGGGAGGGATGCCACCCTCTACCTCGACCGCGGCCGCTACGAGGTTCACCCCGAGCGCGGCAAGGGGGCTTACAGCGAATTCGTGCCGGGGAAGGGGGGGCGCGGAGCCGACTTCGATCCCAATATCAACTGCGGCCTGTTGCATCTCGCCAACTGGATCGAGTGCGTGCGCGGCCGCAAGAGGCCCAGCGCCCCGGCGGAGGCGGGCGCGAGCGCTTGCAAGCCGGCGCACCTCGGCAACCGCGCCTACTTGACCGGCCAGACGGCGCGTTGGATGATGTGAAATATTGGGAAACGTCCAGCGGCCGGTCCGCTGTTAATACACCTCTTTATAGAAAGGACGGAACGCCATGATCGGAAGAATCGCTTTTTCTTTCTGCCTTTGTGCAATGGCAACTCTCCTGGGCTGCCGGGCCTCTCCCAAGGAGGCGACGGGGGCCGAGAAGGCCGCCGCCGAGCCGGTCAAGGACCCGGAAGCCCTCATGAAGTTCTGGGCCCAGCACGCCGCCCCCGGTGAGCACCACAAGCATCTTGATCCCCTCGTCGGCTCCTGGGACACCGAGGTGAAGTGGTGGACCAGTCCCGCGGCGGAGCCCCAGGTGTCCAGGGGGAAGGCCGAGGTGAAGTGGATCCTCGGCGGCCGCTTCCTCGAGGAAGAGGTGCAGGGCGGGACGCCGGAGCAGCCGTTTCAGGGGCTGGGCCTTCAAGGCTACGACAATTTCCTCAAGAAGCACCAGTCCTTCTGGATCGACAGCATGAGCACCTCCCTGATGATCTCTTCGGGGACCTGCGACGGCGCGGGGAAGGTCTTCACCCTGAGCGGCACGTATCTCGACCCGGCGGCCGGCAAGGAGAAAGCCAGCCGCGGCGTCCTCAGTATCACGAGCGGCGACAGCCACGTCTACGAAATGTACGAATCTGGCCCCGACGGCGAGGAATACCGGTCCCTGCAGGTGATGTACACCCGGCGCAAGTAACGTCCGGCTGAAGGAACCAGAGATTCATGACCAGCGAGCCTTCGGTCTCTCCGGAGGGGGATGCGCTGGAGCTCCTGCGCATCGACCTCCAGCAGTCGCTCCGGCAGAGCGCCATCGATCCGCGCAACTTGTCGGCCTTCCAGCGCATCCTCCTCACCACCGACGGCACCGTGACCGAGATCCTCGAGGCCTGGTTCGTGGAGTCGATGCGGGTGGTGAAGCTGTTCCAGGATTTCATCGAGATCGGCGCCCCCATCCCCCATCTCGAAACCGGCCCGGGCGCGCGCGTCCTCCTCAGGAAGATCCTCCTGCGCGGCAAGTGCAGCCACAAGAACTACCTCCACGCCGAGTCGATCATCCTGCCGGACCGGCTCGACGAGAGGCTGCGGCAGGGGCTGCTCGCGGCGCAAAAGCCTCTGGGCCAGTTGATGATCGAGGACCGCCTCGAGACCTTCCGCGAGATCCTCTCCTGCCGCCTCGAGCCGGCGCGGGAACTGGGGGAGTACTTCGACATCGCCAAGGAGGAGCTAATGATCTTGCGGACCTATCGGATCTTTGCCGGCCAGCGGCCCATCCTGCTCATCACCGAGAGGTTCCCCGAGAGCTACTTCCACGGCGACGGGCGCTGAGAGCCGGCAAATCCTTCAATTATTCTTTTAATAATCGCCGTTTCCCGGCCTACTATTAAATTATTCATTCGCAACTTCTCCGCAGAATGCGGAGAAGTTGCGAATAGCTCCCTTGCGGGCGAAGCCCGCATTATAGATGGATTCGCATGCGAAGTTGGCTTTGGTCCGTTGCGATATTTTTACGAAGCAGGAGGTTTGCGATGAAAAGGAAATTGTTCCTGGCGGCGGCGGTGGGGGCGATGGGCGCGGTCGGCTGGGCGGAGGCGAGCGATCCGGTCGGCATTTACGCCCTGGTTCAAAAGGTCGTCCTGGAGCCGAATGAAGACCAGCCGGAGCGCCTTCAGGTCTGGGGCGTCTTCGCCTTGGCCAAGGATCACGGGTATCAGTACCACGAGCCGGCCTGCGGGTATCTCTACTACAAGCTCGCGGCCGGCAAGGAAGAAGTCTGCCGCGCCGAGTGGGCCGACTTGAAGAAGCTCGCCGGCACCGGCGTCTGCCTTTCCTTCGGCGGCCGCTACGAGGAGAAGGGCCGGGTAAACCAGGATTACGAGAAGCCTTCCTTGCCGGAGGCTTATCCCCTGGGGTGGGGGCTGCAGCGGGCCCGGCGCGGCGGTGAGTATTCTCCCGTGAAGAACCTGCTCCAGTTCCCGCTGCCCGTCTCTCCCATCGGCGGGGAAGGCGTCAAGCCGGGAAAGGCGACCTTGACGGTATTGAATCTCCAGAGCCTCGAGAGGAAGAAGGCCAAGTACGTCTTCGAGATCGAAAAGAGCACCGGCGAAAAGGAGGTCAGCCAACCGGTGGCCGCAGGCGAGAAAGAGACCAGGTGGTCGCCGGACATGGAAATTCAAGCCGGGGGGAGATACACTTGGCGGGCGCGGGCGGTGGAAGGGGAGTGGAAAGGTCCGGTCGTCACGGCGACGTTCACAGGGAAAACAGCCTCAAAATGACCACGTCTTTGTTTCCAGCGGTTTCAGCCCGGCGCCTCCTCCGCCGCTCGGCGGACGGCCTGCTGGTGGCGCTCGCCTTCCTGCACGCGGCGGCGCTTTTCAGCCTGCCAGCCCTGCCGGTGGTGGCCCTCGGCTTGTGGTGGAACTCGAACACCATCGCCCACAACTTCATCCATCAGCCGTTTTTCCGCAGCCCGCTCCTCAACCGGCTGTTCGCGCTCTTCCAGACGGCGCTCCTCGGCATCCCGCAGACCCTCTGGCGCGACCGGCACCTCGCCCATCACGCCGGCCGCGCCTGGCGGCTGCGCCTCCGCCAGCCGCTGATCGTCGAGGCGGCGCTGGTGCTGGGCGTGTGGCTGCTCTTGCTTTTTCTGGCGCCGCGGTTTTTCTTCTTGGCTTACGCGCCCGGCTACGCCGCGGGCCTCGCCCTCTGCGCCCTGCACGGCCGCTACGAGCACGCCCGCGGTTCCGCCATCAGCCACTACGGTCGGATTTACAACCGGCTCTTCTTCAACGATGGATACCACGTCGAGCATCACGCCCGGCCGGGGCTGCACTGGAGCGACCTGCCGGATCGCCGCCTGCCGGAAGCGGCGGCGAGCCGCTGGCCGGCGGTGCTCCGCTGGCTAGATAGGAGGGCGCGATTCAGAGAGGCCCGCCTGGCCGGCCCTTTTTCGCCCTGGCGGCGTTGCTCGGGCTCGACGATACTCTCCGCTGTATCGCCTCGTCCTCGCGCCTTGCCAGGCCGAAAAATTGCTCGGCCATCCGAGAATAACCAAGTTTATTCCTTCCATAAAACCGTGGAACCACTCCGAATCTTGCCCTCCTATTTTAAGGCTCCGGCGCTGGAGTCGCTGGAACGGTTGGTGCTGCGATTCCCACGGCTGCAACGCTGGGTGCTGCGCCGCCACGAGCGCGCCTTCCGGAAGCTCCTTTCCGGATCGGGCGCGGTGAGGAGGATTGGCATCGTGGGCGGCGGCCTCTTTCCTCGGACGGCCCTCATTCTCGAGCGCCTCCTGCCGGAAGCGCGGCTGGTGGTGATCGACGCTAGCGCTGAAAGCATCGACAAGGCGAAAGGCTTCGCCGGCGCCGGCGTCCGGTTCATTCAGGAATTTTACGATCCCGGAAGGCACGGCGGCTTCGACGTGCTGGTGGTGCCGCTCTCCTTTCGAGGCGACCGCGGCTCCTTCTATCGCGCGCCGCCGGCCCCCTGCGTCCTGGTGCACGAGTGGCTCTGGCGCAAGCGCGGCCGGAGCGCCGTTGTCTCCCTCCTCCTCCTCAAGCGCTTGAACCGGGTGGCGCCATGAGGGCGGCGAGCTTCCTGGGAACGCTCCTCCTGGCCAAGGTGTTGGTGCTCTGGGGCCTGGGGATCCAGCTCTCGGCGTGGGCCTGGCTCGCTTACTTCTGGCAGGACCTTCTCATCGCCCTTCTCTTCGCGGCCTTCGACCTGCTGGCGCGGAGGAAGGCGCTGGGCTGGGCGGCGTATGCCGTCCTGGTCCTTTACATCGCCATCAACGTCCCGGTGGCGCGCGTCCTCTCGAGCCCGCTCACGGCGCCGATGCTGCGGGCGGCGCGGGGGACTCTGGCCGATTCCATCGCCCACCATCTCACCTGGCCGAACCTGCTGTGCTTGTCGCTCGTCCTCGCTGCGGCTTCGCTCCTGCCCGTTTTTCTGAGGAAGCTCGAGCGGCGCCACGTGCTCGGAGGCGCCGCGGTGCTCGTGCCGCTCATCTGCCTGGGCCCCATGGCCGCGCGGCGGGTGGAGACGCTGGGGCTGCATCGCAACGCGCTCGTCGCCTTGGCCCTGAGCGCCTTTCCCCGCCTGGAGCCGGGCGGGGCGGCGTCCGACTGGCGCGCCAGCCCTTTTCCAGCCGCCGCGTCCGAGGACCTCTCCCGCTGGCAAGGAGCGGCCGAGGGGTTCAGCGTGCTGATGGTGATTCTCGAGTCGGCTGGAGCCCAGTACCTCAGGCCCTATGGCGCCGCAGCCGACCCCATGCCTCGGCTGACGGAGCTTTCACGGCACGCGCTCCTCTTTGAAAACGCCTACTGCGTCTATCCCGAAAGCATCAAGGGGCTCTTTTCCATTCTCTGTTCGACCTACCCCGCGGTGGACACCGCCCCCGAGCTCTACGGGAAGGTCAAGACGCCATCGCTGGCCGGCGTGCTCGCCGGCGCCGGATACCGCACCGCCTTGTTCCACTCCGGCCGGTTCATGTACCTCGGCATGCGCTCCATCATCGACGGCCGCGGCTTCGAGACGCTCGAGGATGCCGGCGACATCGGCGGCAACCGCCAGTCGAGCTTCGGCGTGGATGAGCCGGCGGCGGTGCGGCGGATCCTCGCCTGGCTGGACCAGCTTCTCGAGGGGCAGCGATTCTTCATCGTCTACCTGCCGGTGGCGGGCCATCATCCTTATGAAACGCCGGAGAAGGGGCCGTTTCCCGAGGACAGCGAGGTGAACCGATACTTGAACGCCCTGCACTACGGCGATGCGGCCCTGGGGGAGCTCATCGACGGCCTGAAGGCCCGCCGCCGCCTCGACCGCACGCTGCTCGTCATCTTCGGCGATCACGGCGAGGCCTTCGGGCAGCACCGGGGGAACTTCGGCCACACTCTCTTCATCCACGAGGAAAACGTGCGCGTGCCGCTCCTCTTTGCGGCGCCGGCGCTCTTCCAGGAGACGGTGCGAGTGCGGCGCGTGGCGAGCCTCGTGGATGCGGCGCCGGCGGCGCTGGCGCTCCTGGGAATGGCGGCGCCGCCGGAGTACCAGGGCCGCTCGCTGCTCGATCCCGGCCAGCACCTCGCGCTTTTTTACACCGACTACTCGCTGGGGCTCCTGGGGCTGCGCGATGGCTGCTTCAAGCTCGTTCACGAGCTTGATTCGGGGCGCAGCCGGCTGTTTAATCTCTGTGAAGATCCCATCGGACAGAACGACCTCGCGGCGCGGCATCCGGAGCGGGTGGGAGCTTACCGGGAGCATCTCCTCCGCTGGTCCGCCGTCCAGAGAGAGCGGATCTTGAGCGCGGGAATAAATCATGCAACCAATTAATGCAAGGAGCTTCCGGCGCTGGGAGACTTCCGGGGCAAGCTCAGCCAGGGAAAGGAGACCCTGGAGCTCGTCAACGCCAAGAAAGAGGTGGTGGACGCGGTGCGCTACTCCGATGGCGGCGACTGGCCGGCGGCGCCGGATGGCTGCTCGCCGTCCCTGGAACGGATCTCTCCATTCGCCGAGAGCCAGCGGCCGGACAACTGGACCTCGTCGCGGTGGGGGAAGGGCCCACAAGGGACGCCGGGCGCGAAGAACGACTCCTACTCGCTGAACTTGCCTCCCCGCGTGGCCAAAGTGGAGTTCACTCCCAAGGGCCCCGCGCCCGGCCAGGCGGTGGCCGTGACGGCTCTCGTCTCCGACAGCGATGGCATCAAGTCGGTCGAGCTTCTCTACCGCACCGCCTCGACGGGGAAGGAGTCGGAGGAGGCGCAAGTGCCCATGAAGGCCATCGCCGGGACCGAAAAGGAAGGCCTCTACCAGGCGGTGATTCCGGGCCAGCCGGACCGCCGGCTGGTGCGCTTTCGCATCCGCGCCGCCGACGCTGCCGGGGCCGAGCGCCTCCAGCCTTCGCCCCGCGAGCAGTGCCCGGCCTACTACTTCACTTACTCCCCCGGCGAAAAAACCACCGTGCCGCTCGGATTCCTCATCCACGTCAGCCCGGAAGAGGCCCCTCGGCGGAGAGAGGGCGTCTTCGAGGGGTTCTTTCGATCCCGCGCGCCGGCTCTGGCGCGCGGGAACGACGCTTTCATTTACGTGGCCGAGGACGGCAAGGAGTGGATCGCCTTCGCCTTCGTCCGCCTCACCCCGCGGAAGGGCGGCTACAAGGTGCGCTTCAACAACCGCCAGCGGCTGAACGGCATGTCGACCATCAATATCATCTTCGAGCACATGCCGCGGTTCATCCTCGCGGAGCCGCTCGCTTACGAGCTTTACCCTTCGGCATGGACGGCGACCAGCCGCCCAGCCGGAGGAGGCTGGCGGGCTCGAAGCGCGGCGGGTCCCCCCCGTTCGGCGGCCGCGACGGCCCCGGCTGGTGGCGGCCGCCCGGTTACTTCTCGGGGCCGCTCCTCGCCAACCCAGAATTCCGCAAGCGTTTCCTCGCCCGGCTCGAGGAGATCTGCCGGACTGTCTTCACGGAGGAGAAGTTCTTTCCGGTCATCGACGCCATGGAAAAGCGCCTTGATCCCGAGGTCAAGCTGTGGGCCAAGATCGCCCGGCAGGATCCCGATGCCGTCCTCCGGGCCTTCCGCGCCGACATGCAGTCCTTCCGCGCCCAGGTCGCCAACCGACGCAAGTTCATCTTGGCGCAACTGGAGGGGCAGGGGGGGTGAGCAGCCACTAGCCAGCCCCGGCTCACCTGGGCCATGTCGCGGCGCATGGTCCGGACCAGCCTCTGTTTTTAGATTGATTAAAATTGGGGATGATTTAAACTAGGAGTTATTGATTGATGATGTCACATTGACGGGTAACTACCGACAGCCTCGAGGCTTGTGGCTTTGGAAAACATGGGATCTTCAGATGGTTGACATGGTCATGAGGAAACTCAATACACTGATTTTTTCGCTCCTGGGTTTGCTATTCAACTTGGCCAGGCCGACTGCCGTTCCCGCGCAGGGCGGCCTCTTGATTACCGAGTTCATGGCGGACAATTCCAAGGTCCTCAAAGATGAAGACGGCGACTATGAGGACTGGGTCGAGATTTTCAACTCGGGGGAGCAGGAGGTGAGCCTGGAGGGCTATTTCCTGACGGACGATGCCAAGCAGCTCAATCAGTGGGCCTTCCCCGCCGTGACCATCGGGCCCCGGCGCTTCCTCATCGTCATTTGCTCGGGAAAAGACCGCCGCGATCCGCAGTCCCAGCTGCACACGAGCTTCAAGCTGAACAACGGCGGGGAGGACCTGCTCCTGGTGGCTCCCGGCGGCCGGACGGTGGTGTCGGGATTCGTGGCTTATACGGTCCAGATCCCCGACGTCTCTTACGGGCTGGCCACCGATTCGAAGTTCGCCAAGCCGGTCCTGGCCGGCGCGACGGTCAAGTTTCTCATCCCGGCAAACGGAGACCTGGGTCCGGCCTGGACTCAAGCTGATTTCGACGACGCGGCCTGGGGGAGCGGAACCCTGGCCGTGGGCTTTGGCGTCCGCCCGCCGGACTCCGACCTGATCGGCGCCGATATTGGCGCCAGCATGGTCGGGATCAACGCCAGCGTCTACCTCCGCATCCCTTTCGAGGTGGCCGATCCCGCCGCCATCGATCTTTTAAAGCTGCGCCTCAAGTACGATGACGGCTTCGCGGCCTTCGTGAACGGCGTCAAGGTTGCCGGCATCAACGCTCCCGACCCGCTCAACTGGAACTCCACCGCCTTGCGCAGCCACTCGCCGCAGAATTTCGAGAAATTTGACATCTCCGCTGGCGTTCCGGCCCTGCTGCCTGGGAAGAACATCCTGGCGATCCAGGGGCTCAACTCGTCGGCGACCAACAGCGACCTCTACATCCTCCCGGAGCTGGAGACGGCCGAAGTTGGACAAGTGCAGCCTTCGGTGAGCTGGTACTTCGAGGAACCCACCCCCGCGGAGCCGAACGGCCCGGGGCTTCCCAGCCTGGCCCCCAAGCCGGTGATCATCCCGGCGAGCGGAGTTTTTATCCAGAATGTCATGGTCGAGATCTCCACGACCCTCGCCGGCGGAGCCATTCGCTACACCACGAACGGAACCATGCCGGATGAAAGCTCCCCCGTTTACACCGCCCCCTTCGAGGTCACCGGGCCGGCGCGGGTCACCGCCCGTGTCTTCAAGGATGGGTACGTTCCCGGCATCGTGGCGCACCAGACTTACGTGATCATCGACCCCAAGCTCACCGATTTCAGCTCCAACATACCGCTGGTCATCTGCACCACCTTCGGCAGAGCCATCGGCGGCAACTGCGGCGGCGGACCGTACACCCCTGGTCACATCCTCATCATCACGCCGGGAACCAACGGCCGGGCGGAGATTATCGATGAGGTCGAGGAATCTCATATTGCCGCCTTTCGGAAGCGGGGGTCGAGCACCTGCGGCCAGGACAAGTTCGCGTTCAACGTCGAGATCCAAGATGAGGAGGGCCGCGACAACGATGTCACCATCTTCGACTTCCCCAAGGAGTCGGACTACATCATGTACGCCCCGAATAACTTCGATCGATCCCTGATCCGCAATCCGGTGGCTTACTGGCTGAGCCGGCAGGCCGGCCGCTGGGCGGCGCGGACCCGTAATGTCGAGTGCTTCTTTCACACCCAGAAAACCCCGCTGGCCAACACCAACTACTACGGCGTTTACAACTTCATGGAGAAAAACAAGCGGCATTCCAAGAAGATCGACGTCCATCAGATCACCCCCAAGGACAATAAAGAGCCCGAGCTGACGGGCGGGTACATCTTGAGACGCGACCGCGTCGGGCCCGATGAAATCGCCATCAGCGGAGGCGGCTACAGCAGCCTGGTGTTCGTCTATCCCAAGCAGCCGACGACGGCCCAACGCGCCTACATGACCCAGGTCCTCAACAAGACCATCGCCTCGCTCAAACCGACCATCGGCAGGCAGGAGGACAACGAGCTGATCGACTTCACGGCCTGGCTCGACCATCACATTATCAACTGGTATCCGAAGAACGTTGACGCCTTTCGCTTGAGCGGCTACTTCTTCAAGGACCGGAACGGCCCGGTGGTGATGGGGCCGGTCTGGGACTACGACCGTACCATGGGCAACTCTGATGATGATCGCGCCCGCGATCCGCTGGGCTGGAACAACGACAGCGTCGGCGACGGGGGGACCCGCTACTTCGAGGCGGGCGGGCTGGGAAGCTGGTACTCTCTGCTCTTCTCGAGCCAGCCGCCGATCAAGAACACTCCCTGGAACAATGCTTACAAGGCGCGCTGGCGGGAGCTGCGCCGCGAGGCCCTGAAGACCGACAAGATCCTCGCCCAGATCGACGCCTGGGCCGCCGAGCTCAACGAGGCCGCCCCCCGCAACTTTGCCCGGTGGCCCGGCCTCCGGCCGCGCTTCGGCGGCTTCCAGGGCGAGATCGATCACCTCAAGGAATGGCTAGCGGACCGGGCAGAGTGGATCGATTCGCAGTTCGTCGAATTGCCTCGATTCAGCCGCCCGGGCGGCGTGGTCGATAGTGGAACGCAGATCGAAATCCTCCTCGATTCGGGCGGATCGATATACTACACCACGGATGGATCGGATCCCAAGGGGGCCGGCGACCTGCCTTCTACCAATGCCCTCCTCTATGCCGGCCCGCTCACCATCACGGGGAACGTCAAGATCTCCGCGCGCCATCTCGACAGTGGCAGCGTCTGGAGCGGCCTGGCGAAGGAGGTCTATGTGGTCGACCCCATCCGGCTCATGATCACCGAGCTCATGTACTTCCCGATCAAGCCGACGCCGGAGGAGGACCCGCAGCTCAAGTATTCCGCGACCAGCATGGAGTTCATCGAGCTCACCAACGTCGGGGCGAAGCCGATCAGCCTGGAGGGCCTGCGCTTTGGCGTCGGCGTCATCTTCAGCTTCACCGGCGGGGGCGTCGCCAGCCTCGATCCCGGGCAAAGCGCCGTCGTCGTTCAGAACCAGGAGGCCTTCGCCATCCGTTACGGGACCACGAACGGCATCCGCGTGGCCGGACAGTACCAGGGAAGCTTGAGCGACAGCGGCGAGAGGCTCAGTCTCCTTGGCCCCATCGATGAGGTGATCTTCGACTTCACCTTCAGCCGCAACTGGTACCCGGAAACCTACGGTCAAGGCTACTCCCTGGTCAACGCCGATCCGCTCGCCCCGCCGGATGACCTCGGCCAGGCCAGCCGCTGGAAGCCCAGCGACGCGGTCAACGGAACACCCGGCAATCCGGATATCGCTACTCGCGGCGGCCTGCAGCGGCCCGGCGACGTGACCCAGGACGGCCGGCTGAACATCACCGACGTCACCGGCCTGCTGCGCGTCCTCTTTCTCGGCGGCGCCAGGCTGCCCTGCGAGGGCGGAATCGATGCCGCCGGCAACAAGCGGCTCCTGGACGCGAACGGCGACGGCTCGGCCGACTTGGGGGATTCCATCTACAACCTGCAGTTCCTCTTCCTCGCCGGTCCGCCCCACGCCTCCGGGACGATCTGCATCCGCATCACGGGGTGCCCCGACGTGTGCGCAGAGTGAAAAAATAGTCGCTGCGGCTATTTTTTCGACTCCTGCTCGAACCGCGCCAGATTTTTTTCCAACTGCTGGTGTAGTAGTGGTTGCCATCGATCTCGCCGACCTCGAAGACTGGAACCACGTTGGGATGATGGATGCGGGCGGTGGCGCGAGCCTCGCGATGGAAGCGCTCCACCCGGCGAGGGTCAAGCGCGAAGGTCCCCGGGAGGATCTTGAGAGCGACCCGCCGGCCAAGAGAATCCTGGATGGCTTCAAAGACGGCTCCCATGGCCCCGCGGCCGATCTCGCGGACGATCCGGTAGTCTCCCAGGCGATGCTCCCCCTCCAGGAGCTCCGGCTTCGCCTGAGCCCGCGCGGCGGCTTCCAGATCGTCGCCGATCTGGCTGATTTTTTTCTCATCCACCTGTTCCTTCCGGCTGGGCTCTCCGGTGCGGAGATCGCCGACTCCTTGATCACCTTGCGGTTCCTGTTTTTGGGCGACACCCAGCTCGAGTGCGAAGATGCCGCCGATGCCGACGATGACGGCGAGATCTCCATTGCCGATCCCATCACCACCCTGGCCTACATGTTCACCGGCGGAGTCGCCCTCAAGGCGCCGGGAAGGCCTTTTCCCTGGTTCGATCCGACGCCGGATGACCTGAGCTGCGGCGGCAAAAACTAGTGACGGTCACTGGTTTTTGAATCTCAAGGAGTACAGATCGGCATCCTTCATCTTGAACCGCAGTTTCACCGCCTGGCCGGCTAGCCTGGACAGGTCCGCGCCCTGCTTCCAGGAAACCGGGCGCGCCGCGTCATCGCCGATCAGCTCGCTCGAGTCGGCGAGCGTGTGGCCGGCGATCGGTTTTCCGGCCTGGTCTTGAATTTCCACCCAGATGCCTCCGGCCGCCGAGGTGGCGAAGTTTATCTCCAGCTCCCGGCCCGAGAACTTGAAGGCCTTGGTGACCATTTCGCCGCCGGCGTAGGGCGCGTTCACGGAGGCGAAGCCGTCGAGGCGCAGCACGTAGCGGTCGAGGCGCGCCGCCGGCTGGGCATAATTGGCTTGCTTGTAGATCGAGATCTCCGCCGGGCCGGTCTGCACGATCCCCAGCGCCGTGAGGCCGGCGCGAGAGGCCCAGTTGCCGAGGTCGGCCCCCGGCCGGATCCAGCCCTCGAGGAAGGTGCGATCATAGCGATTGCCGCCGCGGCTCGTCATGAGCACCGAGTCGGCGCAGTCGCCGCTGTAATTCGCGGCGACGCCCAGCTCCTTCGCCTGGCCGTCGGTCAGCACCTTGCGTCCGGGCATGAAGCGCATCGGCATGGCGATGTAGAGGTGCGGGGCGCGGAAGTAGGGGAGGGTCTGGTTGGTGTAAAGGTGTTCGGGAGGCGCGCCGCCGAACTCCATGGGGGCGGGGTCGCTCCAGTTGAGGAGGTCCGGGGAGGTGGCGCGGCTCACCGAGCGGAAGCCGCTGTAGCCGCCGCCCGACCAGGTGCGGAAGTAGCAGAGGTAAGCGCTCTCGCTTTCCGACCAGAAGACGACGTTCTGGGAGTCGAAGGCCCCCTTCGACAAGATGGGCTTTTCGGAGAGCTTGCGCCAGTGAAGGCCATCGGCCGAGGCGAAGGCGAGGAGCCCCTGCGGCGCCGTGCCTCCCACCGCCTTGAAGCGCTCGGAGGGGGACGCGCCGGGCCGGGCGTCGAGGAAGGGGCAGAAGTTGTGCGAGGCCGGGGCGTGGCCGGCGAGGATGACGTTGTTCTTGCGGGTGCCGCGTACCTCGAAGAGACCGAGGTCCGGCTTCTGCCAATGGATGCCGTCCTGGCTTTCGGCGTAGCAGGTGACCTCGTCGTTCGAGCCATCTTTTCCCGAGACCGGCAGGCCGCGGTAGTAAAGCCGGACGAGACCGCCGTCCCGGATCACCGTCGGGTAGCCGCAGTGGATCCCCTCCCACTGCCGGTCGAAGGCGACCGCCACGCCGGCCCAGCGCGGCTCCTCGAGCTTGAGCCGCGCTCCCTCCAGGCGCTCGATGAGGAAGTGATCGACGAAAAGCTCGCGGCGGCCGCCGAGGTCGATCACTTCGGCGGAGACGCCGGCAGAGGCGCACGCGAAAACGGTGAACCAGAACTCTGGGAAAGGAATTTTTGCCGAGATCATGCGCCGATTCTCTTCTCGGCTGTGGCCAGCTGTCAAGAAAATCCACTCTGGAGGACAAGGGGCTCATCCGGAAGAGGCCTGGAAATAAACCGCGCGCCGGCTCTCGGCTTGGGCTAACATCATCCGGGAGAGCGGCTGTAGGATCGAGGTTTAGACTCTCCATCCGAAACATCTTCGCAGCCTGCGGAGGCCTTTTGTGACCATCAAACATTCTCTAATTCGCTTTGCGTCTTACCTTTGCGTCCTTTGCGTCTTTGTGGTTCAATCCTCTTCATCTTTTTCTTACTTGGCCTCGACATTTGGTTGCGGCCGTGGCCGCTTTAGGAACGGGAAGCGGTGAGGCGCTTCCCTTGCCGGCACCTCGCGCTCCAGGCCTCAGCGCTGAAGATAGCGATGGATCAGACCACCGAAACACTGTTCGTCTACGGTACCCTGCTTCCGGGGCTGGCCCCCGCGGGGCTCTTGACGCTGATCTCCCGGCTGCGCCGCCTGGGAGCAGCCCGGGTGCCCGGGCTGCTGTGGGATCTGGGGAGCTATCCCTGCCTGATCATCGATCCGGCCGCCCTCGCCGGCCCTCAAGCGGCCTGGCAGCCAGGGCGGTTCCAGCAAGTCTGGAGCGAGGCGCTTCATTTCATGAGCGAGAACGGCCGGGCGCCTGCCGGAGGAGGAGCGGAGGCGAAGCGCGAGGTCCGCGGGGAGCTGTTCGAGCTGCCCCGAGACCCTCAGGTCCTGCGCCGCCTCGACCACTACGAGGGCTTCGATCCGGCGCGGCGCGAAAACCTCTTCGAACGGCTCCGGGCGAAAGTGCTACTCGAGCGGAGCCGGACCGCCGTGCCGGCCTGGATTTACGCCTTCCCTCGCTTCCCGGACAGCGGCCGGCCGATCGAGGGGGGAGATTACCGGTCTTACCGGCTCGCCCGGCGAGGGCTCTGACCCTCCCCGCGGCGGCGAGATGAAGATGGGAAAACGAAAATGCCGATACCCTGGAAGAGGACAGTCATGAACTCGAATCCCAAACCTCCCTTTCCAGACGGCAAATTCACGTTATCGGTCATCATCCCGGTTTATAACGAGAAAAACACCATCCGCGAGGTCGTCCATCGCGTCCGGGCCTTGAATCTCAACGTGGAGATCATCATCGTCGACGACGGCTCCACCGACGGCACCCGCGAGGCGCTGCGGGAGATCGAGCCCCTGGTTGCCAAGGTGGTTTTCCACGATCGGAACCGCGGCAAGGGGGCCGCGGTGCGCAGCGGCATCGAGCACATCACCGGGGACCTGGTCATCATCCAGGACGCTGACCTCGAGTACGATCCGCAGGAGTACTACAGCCTGCTGTCCCCCATCCTCGCCGGCAAGGCCGATGCCGTCTTCGGCTCGCGCTTCATGAGCGGCATGCCGCACCGGGTACTCTTCTACTGGCACAGCGTCGCTAACAAGGTCCTGACCACGCTCTCCAACATGATCACCAACCTGAACCTCACCGACATGGAAACCTGCTACAAGGTGCTCAAGGCGGAGGTGGCGAAGCGGATTCACATTCAAGAGGATGGCTTCGGCTTCGAGCCGGAGATCACCGCCAAGCTGGCGCGGATGCGCTGCCGCATCTACGAGGTGGGCATTTCCTACTCCGGCCGCGGCTACGAGGAAGGGAAGAAGATCGGCTTGAAGGATGCGCTGTGGGCGCTCATCTGCCTCTTGCGCTACGGCCTCCTGCAGCGCTTCTCCGGCGGCTCCCCGGCAAAAGGGCCGCTACCGAACGAGGAGCCGGCCGCTTCACGTCCCCCGCTGGAACGGCGCGAAGCGACGGAAAGACCGCCGCAAGCCGTTAGCGAGCAGCCGGTGGAGAGCTGCGCCGTCGAAGAGCTCTCGTCCTAAAGCAGCCAAGGCCGCAACCAAAAGTCGAGGCCGAGTAAGAAAAAGATGAAGAGGATTGAACCGCCAAGACGCAAAGAACGCCAAGATAAGACGCAAGGCGAATGAAAGAGCGGTCCTCGAATGCAAAAACTTCTCTGCTGCCTGCGAAGAAGATTTGAAGGAAGGGTCTAAAGCTCGTCAGCGGCTTCTTTCTGCCGCAGCTCTTCCTTTTCCTTCGCAGGATCCTTTTTTTCCTGTGCCGCCACTTGCTCCTGGGGCGGCGCGTCCTCCTTGACCTTGAGCTTGCCGCTCGCCTCCAGCGCTTTCAACTGCTCCTCGCACCATGGCCTGTTGAGCTTCGAGCTGATCTGCAAGTCGCCGATCGCGAAGGTGAGGTTGCGGAACTGGATCTCGACCTTGCCTCCGGAAATGGTCTTGTCATCTTCCAGGGAAACCATATCCGTGTCCTTGTCCTTGAACTTGAGCTTGACGTTGAGCTTCTTCTTGGCGAAGGATATTTCCACCGGCACCTTTTCCGCCTTGCGGTCAAACCACTTCTCTGGCGAGCCGCTGAATTCCTTGTGTGGAGTGACCTCCTGCTTGACTGGCTTGCCGTTCCTGATGAGCGCGGCTTTGTTGAAAAACTGGGTGATCAACGCGCCCTTCTCGCTCGAGATCTGCACGTTGAGCTGCGAACCGCGGAGGAGGATGGGAACCTTGATGATGAAGTTGATCCGGAACTCCTGGCCGACCATGAATCGGGAGGTCCAGGCGCCGTTCTTGTCGCCGGCGCCGATGACATGATCGACCTTGTCGATCAAGGCCGTCTGGTTGCCGTGCAGGTCCTTCGGCCGGATCAGGTTATCGCTCGAAAAGCCGCGGGCGAACTCCTCAGGATTTTGAAAAGCCACCTTGAAGCGATCGCCGCTCAGCTCGACCACCTTGCCGCCGAAGAGCTTGTCGGCATTGAGGCGGAGGAGGGTCTCGAAGGGGGGCTTCTCCGGCTTGTCTTCGCCAGGGAGATGCAGGCAGGGGAAAAGCCAGAGAACCGTGGTGTAAAACGCTCTTTTGTTCATGCGATCTTATCGATATCAGCGAAGCTTGGTAACGCCTTAATGGTATCGGGGCGGCGGGTGGTTGTCCAGCGTGCCTTGTGCCCTATTCAGCGTTCCTTTTTTCCGGTAGCGCCCGCGCCCGTCCTCCCCCCGAGCCGGCCTTCCACCCAGCGGTGAAGCGCTTCCGAGCCGGGGCCCGGGTCCACGGCGAGCAGGCGGCCCGCCGCCTCCAAGGCCTGGGAATCCCCCCTTTCCACGAGCACGAAAATCTGCCGCCGCCAAGTCGACAAGTGGTTCGGCAGGACGCGCAAGGCGAGATCGTAGGACTGCCTGGCCTCCTCGAGAAGCGCCGGGCGATCGAGCAGGACGGCAGGCCGGGCCGGGCCGGGCGACATCGCGATCTCCGCCGTAAAGTCGCCGCCGCGATCCTGGTCCTCCAGCCTGGAGGCCCCTTCGAGCGGCTCGTCATCCAGCGCCAGACGGGGAAAAAGCTGGCTGAAGGCCCGGTCTCCTTGATGGCGCAGGACCTTGAAAGCGCCGCCCTGGAGGAGGGGCGCCCAGCTCAGGACGAAGAGGCCCAAGGCGGTGGCGCCGGCAAAGGTCCACCGCCCCCCTCGCCGGAGCGCCAGGCGGCCGAAGCGGAGGTCCGGGCGAGCGAGAATTTCGAAGGCGAGAAGCGCCAGGAAGCCTTCGCCTAGGGCCAGCGCGCCGGCCAAGAAATGGGCGGCCAGGCTCAAGTCCCAGGCGAGGAACGAGGCGACCGTCACGGCGCTGACGAGGATTTCACGCGACAGGGGCAGAGTGTAAGGCGGCCGCCGCGGCTTGTTCTTCCGGGATCGGCCGGTGTACGCCGCCAGGGGCTTCCCCCGGTAGCCCAAGGCGTGGTTCGGGCAGGCTTCGATGCACAGGTGGCAGCGGATGCAGTCGCGGTCATAAACCGCTCCCCAGGTCGCCGCCTCCTCGTGCACGTCGACGGCGGTCGGGCAGGCGAGGGTGCAGGGGGCCGCCGCCTCCGGGATGGCGATGAGGTCCGGCCCGGCCGGCAGGCTCGAGCCGGGGAGGCCGCAGCCCTCCCCGCAGGCCTTCACCTTTCTCACCCGGAAGGGCGCCAGGGGCTCCAGGATCCGGAAGCTCGCCCCGTAGGGGCAAATGAAGCGGCAGAAGCCCCGCGTCCCTAAAAATAGCAGGAGGCCAGCGCCGCAGGTCAGGAAGAGAACGATGGCGCCGAGCCAGCCGGGCAAGGTCCCGAGGGGCGAGTTGGCGGCGAGGTCCAGCCGCGGCGCCGGAACCTCCCCCTGGGCTATCCACCTCTCGACCGGAGACCAGAGGAAGATCCCGAGGAGCAGGGCATACGGCGCCCAGTGAAGGAAGCGCGTGCGGAGGAAAGGGAGCGGGACGCGCAGCTTCCGGAGGGTCCAGGCTGCCAGGTCCTGGAAGGCCCCGAAGTGGCAGCCCCAGCTGCAAAAGACGCGGCCGAGGGTCAGCGTCAGCAGGAAGGCGAAGGCGGTCAGCGCCGCGCCGGCGGTGAGCACTCCCTTGCCGAGGAAGTCGTGGTAAAAGGTCTGGAACTCGAGGCTGCCGAGTTTTTTCCAGTTGTAAAAGTAGTATCCCAGGAGGTGGAGGATGATGAGAAGGTGCACTGCCACTTGAAAGGCGACGCGGATTCTGGATACTTTGATTGGGATTTTCACGTCGATGGAACATCTTATCACAGCGCATGGCGCTTCCGTAGAAGAATGGAATTCGACGCATGGCAAAGGACGATTCGATCCGCGTTCCGGCGCTGCCGGCCGAGCTGGAGAAGGAGTTCATTTTCGCCAGCCGGCGGCTGGTGATGTACCCCGACCTCAACGTCTTTGGCCGCCTCTTCGGCGGCCAGCTCATGAGCTGGCTCGATGAAGCGACGGCGCAAGTGGCGGTGCGGCTCATGGGGACGAAGAACATCGTCACCAAGAAGTTCGGCGAGGTGATCTTCGACCATCCCGGCAAGCTGGGCGACTCGGTGGAGTTCTGGTGCCGCGTCGAAAGGGAAGGCCGCACCTCCTTGACGCTCGACTGCCGGGTGCTGGTGCGCGATTTCACCGCCCAGGGGGAGATGCTGCACCAGATCTGCCACTCCAATGTGGTCTATGTGGCGCTGGACTCCAAGGGCCGGCCGAAGCCCTGGAAACAAAAAAGCCGATAATCGCTCCGGAATTTTAGTGCAGGAAGTGCCGCACGCCGGTGAACACCATGGCCAGACCCCGATCATCGGCGGCGCGGATGACTTCCTCGTCGCGGATCGATCCCCCCGGCTGGATGGCGGCGGTGGCGCCGGCGCCGGCGCAGATGAGCAGCCCATCGGCGAAGGGGAAGAAGGCGTCGGAGGCCACCACGGAGCCCTGCAGGCTGAGGCCGGCATTCCCCGCCTTCAGCACCGCCACGCGCGCCGAGTCGATCCGCGACATCTGGCCGGCCCCCAGGCCCAGGCTGCGGTCCTCGCCGGTGAAAGCGATGGCGTTCGACCGCAGGTGCTTGACCACCTTCCAGGCGAATCCCAGCGCCTCCAGCTCCCTGCGAGTCGGCTGGCGGCGGGTGACTGTTTTCCAGGAAGCGGGGCCGGGCTCGCCGCGGTCGGCCTGCTGGACGAGAAAGCCGCCGGGGGCCGAGCGCGCCCGCAGCCCCGGCTGATCCGCGAGGCGCACCCGCGCGCGGATCAAGATGCGGTTTTTCTTGCGGGCCTTGAGGAGTTCCAGCGCCGCGTCATCGAAGTCCGGCGCGGCGACGATCTCGGTGAACAGCCGATCGATGGCCTCGGCGGTTTCCAGATCGAGGGGCCGGTTGAGGGCGACGATGCCGCCGCCGGCCGCATCGCGGTCGGTGGCCAGCGCTTTTTCCCAGGCCTCGTGAAGGTTGCGGCCGAGGGCGGCGCCGCAGGGATTGTTGTGCTTGATGATGGCCGCCGCCGCCCGCTCTTCTTGGGGGAACTCCTCGATCAGCTCCTGGGCGGCGGTGAGGTCGAGGATGTTGTTGTAGGAGAGCTCCTTGCCGTGCAGCTTCTCGAAGCAGGCCCCCAGGTCGCCGTAAAATCCTCCGGCCTGGTGCGGATTTTCACCGTAGCGCAAGGGGAGGGTGAGCGGCAGGGAGACCTCCAGGCGACCGGGGAGCGCCGCCGCGGCCTTGGGCTCCATGGTTTGGGCGGTCTGGGTCCCCTCGAGGTAGGCGGCGATCGCCTGGTCGTACTCCGCGGTGTGGCGGAAAACCTCCCGGGCGAGGCGGGCCCGCAGCTCCAGGCTGGTGCTTCCTCCCAGCTTCTCCAGCTCGGCGAGCACCTCCGGGTAAGAGGCTGGCCGGCAGACCACCGTCACCCAGGGATGGTTCTTGGCGGCGCTGCGCAGAATGCTGGGGCCGCCGATGTCGATCTGCTCGAGGGCTTCTTCGAGCGTCGCGCCGGTGCGGCGCGCGGTCTCGCGGAAGGGGTAGAGGTTCACCGCCACCAGGTCGATGGGGCCGATGCCGTGCTCTCGCACCGCCTTCTGATGCTCCGGATCATCGCGGCGGAAAAGGAGGCCGCCGTGCACCTTGGGATGGAGGGTCTTGACGCGGCCGTTGAGGATTTCTGGAGAGCCGGTGAATTCCGAGACGTCGCGCGCCGGAATGCCGGCCTGGCGGAGGGCCGCCGCCGTCCCGCCGGTCGAGATGATTTCGATGCCCATGGCGTGCAGGCGTCTGGCGAAATCGACGATGCCGGTTTTGTCGGAGACGCTGAGGAGAGCGCGCTGGATTCGGGCCATAGAAGGGACATTATAGAGAAAAAACGAGTGTCTGTCCCTAGTTTTTGATGCCGCACCGCAAGTCATCCTCAGTGCGGTCGGGGCCGGGGTCGGGGAAGGGGGGCGGGATCACCACGCCGC
>JACQVS010000136.1 GCA_016209605.1 Planctomycetota bacterium | reverse complement strand
GGGTCAGGTCGAGCGATTTTGGCTACTGGCAAGGCGCGCCCGCGAAGGCGATACGGGACGGAGTACCGCCGAGCGGGCGCAACGCCGCCAGGAGACGAAAGCGCCGGCATCACCCTACAAGGATTTAAGAAAGACGGAACTTAAGCCCCCTCCTCAGAGGAGAAATAACCGTCGATCGGCTGGCGGCCGGCGTAGCCCTCCTGGAGTTCATGCCAGAAGCGGACCTCCGGCTCATCCATGCGCCAGCAGAGGTAGACGTGGCGATGGCCCATCTGCGCCGGGAAATCGACCAGCCCGAGCTGGGCGTCCTTGAACTCGCAGCCGATTTGCTCCAGCTCCTTGACGTACTCGTCGCGGGATTCGAGCAGCCCCTGGATCTCAAGCTCCAGATCCTCGGCCTGGCACTGGCGGCCCTCGCTGAGGTTTTTGCGGTACTGGGTGTAAAGATCGCAGATTTGCTGATGGGTGTGAACGATGTCCTTGATCACCCGGCGAACCAGGGGAAGGGTCTTGTTGGCCTCCGCCAGCGTGAACAGTTTTTGAGGCTGGTCCATGGTTGACAAAATTATCGATCTTTCCCATTCACAGATTGAACGCCTGTGCCGATGGAATCTAAACGGAGAAGCGGTGAGGAGCAACAAAAATTATAGGAATTCACCTTGTTCTTGGTGCAAAATGAAGCTTTGTAGATAGGTAAAACGAGGAGCCGAAAACCGTGTCTGCACTGAAAGTCGCCATTCTCTGGCATCTCCACCAGCCCTCGTACTGGGATCCGCGGGTAAGCAAGTACCGCTACCCCTGGGTTTTCCTGCACGTCGCCCGGCATTATCACTCCATGGCCGCGATCGCACGCGAGTTTCCCCAAGCGCAGGTGACTTTCAATATCACCCCCGTGCTGATGGAGCAAATTGACCATTACGCTTCCGGCAACCCGCTCAACGACCGGCTGCTCGAGGCCATTTTGAGGCCGGCGGCCGATGTCAACGAAGAAGAGCTGTTCTTGATCCTGGACCATGTCTTCAAGCTCCACCTGCCGGCCATGATCTATCCGTTTCCGCGCTATAAGGAGCTCTACTCCCTGCTGGGCGTGGAGGCCTCCCGGGACAGGAAGCGGCGGGTGACGCCAAAAGACCTCCTCGACTTGCAGGTCCTCTACCTGCTCACCTGGTGCGGCCCTGCCTTGCGGATCCAGGATCCGGTGAAGGGGCTGATCCGGAAGTCGAAGGACTTCACGGAAGACGACAAGCAGGCGGTTTTCAGCGCCATGCTCAAAGCGGTCAAGGAAACGCTGCCGCTCTACCGCGAGCTGCAGGAGCGCGGGCAGGTGGAGATCACCACCACCCCTTACTTCCACCCCATCCTGCCGCTCCTCATTGACACCTCGGTGGCTCGCGAGGCCAGGCCGGGAGTTTACCTCGATGAGATCGACTTCCGCTTCCGCCAGGATGCCGAGTGGCACGTCCGCTCCGGCATCCAGTCCTACGAAGCCCACTTCCAGCGGCCGCCCCTGGGGATGTGGCCGGCGGAAGGCAGCATCAGCGATGACGCCTTGAGGATCCTCTCGGAGAACGGCCTCATCTGGACAGGTGCCGACGAAGGCGTGCTGGCGCGTTCCCTCGGCAAGTTCGGATTGAGCCCGGAGGAGAAGTACCGGCCGTACCGCTTCGCCGACACCCCCTTGTGGGTCTACTTCCGGGACCGCGAGCTGTCGGACCGCATCGGCTTCGTCTACGCCGGCTGGGAGGCGGAAAAGGCGGCGGGTGACCTGCTCGGGCGGCTTCTCGACATCCGCAAGCAGCTTGAAGCTAGCAACGGCGAAGGCTGCGCCACCATCATCCTCGATGGCGAAAATCCCTGGGAGTGCTACGCCGATGGCGGGCTGGGCTTCTTGAACGGGCTTTACCGCCGCTTGAGCTCCACCGCCGAGCTGCAGCTGGTCAAATTTTCCGCGCATCGCCGCAGCTTCGACCGCGCCCCGACCCTTCGCCATGTGGTGCCGGGATCGTGGATCGATGCCAATTTCGACACCTGGATCGGCTGCCCGGAGAAGAACCACGCCTGGAAGCTGCTCATGGCCGCTCGCCGCGAGATCGAGGCGAAGGCGCCCAAGGCGGCGCTGCCTTACGAAATCTACCGCGCCGAGGGGAGCGACTGGTTCTGGTGGCTGGGACCCGGCCACGACACCCCTTACGAGTCGAGCTACGAGAACCTCTTCCGCCTCAACTGCCGCATCGGCCTTGAGAAGCTGCAGATCCAGCCGCCGGCGATTCTCGAAATCGCCGTGCCCATCCTGCCGACCCCGGTGTTCCAGCCGCCGCTGCACCTCTTCACGCCCATCATCGATGGCCAGTACGGCAGCTTCTACGACTGGATCGCCGCCGGATCCTACCGGGCCTCGGAAGGCTCCTTCCACCGCACCCAGCGCTACCTCGAAAAGGTGCGCTTCGGCGCCGACCTGGAGAACCTCTACTTCCGGGTGGAAGGCGACTTGAAGCCGGTACGGGACTCGATCGAGAAAAGCGCCCTCTGGATCGAGTTCCACCGGCCGCAGAAATGCAAGTTCGTCTTTTCCAGGAAGCCGCTCCACCGCATCGACAAGGATGGCATCTCCCTGCCGTCGCGGGGCCGGGCGGCCATCGAGGTCTTCTTCGAAATCGGCCTCCCCTTCCAGGAGGTTGGCGCCGAGGTCGGGGAGACCATCGAGTTCGCGGTGGGCGTCGTGATGGAAGGGAACCTGCTCGACCGCCTGCCCCAGTCCGGCTACATCCTGACCAGCCGGCCAGGCCCCGACTTCGGGCAGGGGAATTGGAGCGTGTAAAATGGTGAAACTCAAAGTAAACTGCTGAAATGAAACGATGACCGAAAACCAGTCTCAATACCGCTTCGACCTCCTGCAAAAGCGCTGGGTGATCATCGCCAGCGAGCGCGGCAAGCGGCCGAACGACTTCCAGGTCCCCAAGGAACCCGCCGAGAGCGATGGCTTCTGCCCTTTCTGCCCGGGGCACGAGGACAAGACGCCGGCGGAGATCCTGTCCATTCCGGCGATGCCCGGGCGCACCAATCCGTCGCGCTGGCAGGTGCGGGTGGTGCCGAACAAGTTTCCAGCGCTGCGCGTCGAGGGACAACCGGTGCGCGAAGCGGATGGAATTTACGACCGCATCCTGGGGGTCGGCGCCCACGAGGTGGTCATCGAAACGCCCCAGCACCATTCCCCCATGGCGGAGCGGGACATCGAGGAGACCTTCCTCCTCCTCAAGGTCTACCGCGAACGCATCCGCGACCTGATGAACGACCGCCGCCTGAAGTATATCCTGGTCTTCAAGAACCACGGCTCATCCGCCGGCGCCACGCTCCACCACCCCCACTCGCAGATCATGGCCACCACCGTCACACCCCGGATCGTCTCCACCGAGCTGACCTCCTGCCGCGAGCACCATCAGGTCAAGGAGCGGTGCCTCATCTGCGACCTCATCAAGCAGGAGACCACCGACCGCGACCGCATCATCTGCATCGACGACCGCTACATCGCCTTCTGCCCCTACGCCTCCCGCTTCCCCTTCGAGGCGTTCATCGCCCCGCGCTTCCACCAGCACGACTACGTGAACGCCAGCGACGACGACCTGCGCTTGCTGGCGTCGACACTGCGCGATGTGCTGTGGCGACTCAAGCTGGCCCTCGACGATCCGCCGTACAACTTCGTGCTGCACTCGAGCCCCAACACCCGGGTGATCCCGCGCCGTGCCCACTACTGGGACACCATCGAGTTCGACTTCCACTGGCACATCGAGCTGCTGCCGCGCCTGACGCGCGTCGCCGGCTTCGAGTGGGGAACCGGCTTTTACATCAACCCGACTCCCCCCGAGGAGGCGGCGCGGTTCTTGAGGCAAATCAGCTGAAGCAACCACCCCTCAAATTTTGTACCCGTCCGGCAAGATGCCGTTCCGCGGCACGACGACGATGCCCTCGCGGATGAAGACCCAGCCGTCGTCGTATTCCTGGCGCTTCTCGATGTTCTTGATGACCACGTTCTTGCCTATGCGGACGTTCTTGTCGACGATGGCGTTTTCGATCACCGTGCCGTCGCCGATGCCGATGTCGGGGATCAACTGCAGGCGGTGCAGGCGGCGGTCGTCCTCGGTCTCATAGTAGTCGTTGCCCATGACGTAGGAGTTGGAGAGCATGACGCCGCGGCCGATGACCGCGCGGATGCCGATCAAGCAGCTTTCGATGCGCGCTTCCTCGATCAGGCAGCCCTCGGCGATGACCGAGTCGGCCATGAAGGCGTTGCGGATCTTGGTCGCCGGGAGGTTGCGCGCCCGCGTGTAGATCGGCCGGTCCTTGTTGTAGAAGTTGAAGCTGGGCATGGCCGAGGCCAGCTGCAGGTTGGCGGTGAGGAAGGAGGAGATGGAGCCGATGTCCTCCCAGTAGCCGTGGAAGAGATGGGCCCGCACGTGCACCTTGTCGATGATCCTGGGTATCACCTCGTGGCCGAAGTCGACATCGTCGCCGGAGAGGGCGTCCTCCAGGGTGTCGAGCCGGAAGACGTAAATCCCCATGTTGGCGAGGAACCAGGGGCCCTCCTGGGAAGATAGCCCGCACTCCTCGACCAGCTTGGCCGGCGCCTCGAGGGTCTTGAGCAGCTCCTCGTTCTGGCCCGGCTTTTCCACGAAGCGCACCACCGTGCCGGTGTCGTCGATCTGCAGGATGCCGAGCTGTGAAACCCGCGCTTTCGGCACCAGCAGGGCGGCGACGGTCACCTCGGTCGGGCTGCGCCCGTGCCGGCCGCGGTGGGTGGCGAGCACATCGCGGTAGTCCATTTGATAGATCTGGTCGCCCGAGAGAATCAGGATATCGCGGGCCCCCGACTCCTTCAAGCGCACCAGGTTCTTGCGCACGGCATCCGCCGTGCCCTGGTACCAGGAGGACCTATCGACGTTCTGGGGGGACTGCTGCGCCGCCAGGATCTCGACAAATCCCCGGCTGTAGCGGTCGAAGTGGTAGCTCTGGAAGATGTGCCGGTGCAGCGATGTCGAGTTGAACTGGGTGAGGATGAAGATGCGGTTCAGACCCGAGTTGAGGCAGTTGGAAATGGGGATGTCAATCAGCCGGTACTTGGCCCCCAGGGGCACCGCCGGCTTGGAGCGGTCTTTGGTGAGGGGGAAGAGGCGGGTTCCCTGGCCGCCGCCCATGATCACGCAGGTGACATCGTAATCGTAGCAGAACTTCATGAGGTCTGGGATTTCCTGTCTTCAGAAGGTGATTTGAACAGCTCAGAAAAAGCGATAACCATTAGTTTCAAGATGGCGGCGTTCTTTTGCAAGGGCAAATTTCGGCAGCCCCCTCCTGGGCGATCAAAACAGCTCGATGAACGCCCGCGCCGCCGGCGGGATGACCTCTCCCCGCCGGTAGATGAGGTACACGTGCTCCCTCCCGAAATAACGGCTGAGCGGCCGGACGTGCAGGTTCTCGCGGTTGGCCTCGTCGATGTTGAGGTTGTGGATGATGGCGATGCCGTAGCCCAGGCTGACGTACTTGATGATCAGGTCGGTGCTGCCGAAGGACATCTTGATCGAGATCTTGCGCTTTTCCTTCTGGAACGGCTGGTCGATGAGCCGGCGCGTCTCGGTGTCCTTGGTGTAGGAGATGAAGGGATAGGCCGCGATATCCGCCAGCGTCACCCGCCGGCGCGCCTCGAGGGGATGGTCCCGGGGGGTGATGAGCACCATCTCGTACGGGATGACGGCGCGCCCCTCCAGCGCCGGATGGCGGGGGTCGATGAGCACCACCCCGACGTCGATGGAGCCCTCGACCACGCCCTCGACGATGTCGGCGGTGCGCATGTTGTGGATGGTGATCTCGACGTTGGGGAGCTGGTGGGTGTAAACCGCCAGGCGCTCGGGGAGGAGGTGCGCCGCCACCGACTGGTTGGTGGCGAGGGTCAAGCGCGCCTTCTCGAGCTGGGCAGGGTCGCGAAAGAGGCGGTCGATGTCCTCCTCCGATTCAAAGAGCCGCTGGGCCATCTCGTAGAGCACCTCGCCCTGCCGGGTGAGGACGATCTGCTTCGAGGCGCGGTCGAGAAGCCTGATCCCCAGCTCGAGCTCGAGCGAGCGCACCTGCAGGCTGACCGCCGGCTGCGAGAGCTGCAGGCGGCGGGCAGCGCTGGTGAAGCCCTTGAACTTCACCACCGAGTAGAAGCCGCGGAGCTTGTGGAGGTCCATGGGAAGATTATAAATTAAACTAATGTTTTTCCATACTGACTATTTATTAGAATAATAGCCTTTTTTTCGTTAAATTTTAAGAAAATGTGTCGCCAGTTATGCTCAATACGGCGAGGAGGAAAGCCGGCTCCATCGGCCCCGCCTCCTCCGGGTCGATGAAAAAAACCATCCGATAACCTGAGCACGGTGACCGCCATGGAAAAAATCACCACCCAGCGCCTCGCGGCCCTTAAGCGGCAGCAGATCCCGATCGTCGCCCTCACCGCCTACGACTACCCCACCGCCGCCCTGGTCGATGCGGCCGGGGTGGATGTGGTCCTGGTCGGGGACAGCCTGGCGAATGTCATCCTGGGCTACGAGAACACCCTGCCGGTGACCGTTGAGGAGATGCTGGCGGCGCTGCGGGCGGTGCGCCGCGGCGTCCGGTGGGCCTTGCTGGTGGCCGACCTGCCCTTCGGCTGCTGCCATCCCGGCCCCTCGAGCCGCACGGTCGAGACCTCGATCGCCTTTCTCAAGGCCGGCGCCGAGGCGGTCAAGCTCGAGGGCGGCAGGTCGCGCTGCGGCCTGGTGCAGAGCCTGGCCGACGCCGCCGTTCCGGTGTTGGGGCACATCGGCCTCACCCCGCAGTCGGTGCACGCCATGGGAGGCTACCGCGTCCAGGGTAAGACCGCGAAGGATGCGGAGGCGCTTCTGGAAGACGCCCTGGCCCTGGAGGAAGCCGGCGCCTTCGCCCTCGTCCTGGAGGGCATCCCCCGCGAGGTGGCGACGCGAATCACCGGCCGCCTGGCCATTCCCACCATCGGCATCGGAGCCGGGGAGAACTGCGACGGCCAGATCCTGGTCCTGGCCGATCTCCTCGGCTTGACCGTGCCGCCGCCCCCGGAAGGCCCCAGCGCCATCGAAGGGCGCAAGCCGCGCTTCGTCCGGGAGTACCTCAACCTGCGGCGCCTCATCCTCGAAGCGGTCGAGCGCTACGCCGCCGACGTCCGCGCCGGCAGCTTCCCGAGCGCCGCCGAGACCTACCGCCTCTCGGAAGCCGAGGCCGCGCCGGCCACGGCCAAATCCCAGGCGTGATCCGGGTTTCTCCGGCGAAGTGATCAATCTTCCGCCGGCTTCGCCCTCCGACCCCGCCGCCAGCACCGGTAGAGATAAACCGCCACTGCGAGGATCAATGCCGTCCAGAGGAGGAAGCTGTAGTTGCTCAAGATCGGTTTGAGCTTCTCCAAGTTGTACTCGACCATGAGCCCGAGGACGAGGATGAGCGCGTTCCAGAGGACCGAGCTGAGCAGGCCGAAGGTCACCACCTTCCAGAAGGGGAAGCGCGCCACCCCCGCGGCGATGAAGAAGAAGGCGCGGATGCTGGGGAAGAAGCGGTTCACGGTCAAGTAGAGGACGCCGTGGCGCTCGAAGCCCCGGGCGATGCGGTCCACCACCCTCCCGAACTTCTCCCAGCGCGGCCCCCACTGCCGGAACTGGCGTCCGGGAGCGCCCAGCCAGCGCCCGGCGGCGTAGTCGGCGATGGCGCCGGCCACCGAGCCGGCGTTGATCGCCAGGAATACTCCGGGAAAGCTCCAACCGCGAGCGCCGATCAAGATGGCCGCAAAAAGGGTCACGCTGTCGCCGGGAAAAGGAGGAAAGACGTACTCGAGACCGGAGCTCAAAAGCAGCACCGTGTAGGCGATCCAGGAGGGGAGCTCGGTGACTCGATCCAGAAACTTTATGAAGGCGTCTTCCATCCGTTCCATCCATTCTAATGGATTTCTTCAAAAATCCTTAAAATTCTGCAAATTATCTGGATTACATGACTTATAAAATATTGTTGACAAATTTTTGGAATTATAGTTAGATATAACAAACTTAAATTTTATTTATCAAACAAAGGAAAAGAATACCAAACACAATCTTTAAGGAGATCCTTGAGCCCATGCCCTCCCTCTGGACCGCCTCCCTGGCCCTCTTCATCCTCCCCCTCCTCCCCGGTGGCCTCCCGGCGCAGGAAAAGTCCGCGGGGGCTTCCACCGACGAGCGCCTCCGGAAGATCGAACAGGAGCTGGAGGAGCAGCGCCGGGAAAACGCCAAGCTCCGGCGCGACCTGGAGACGATCGAGCGCCGCCAGCTCGGCCTTGAAGAGGTCGCCCCCCCTTCCGGTGACCTGGCCAGGGAAGGCGGCGAGGGCGCCCTGGCCGAGAAGGCGGCCCAGCTCCAGTCGCGGCTCGGCGGCGCCGGCGGCCTCTACGCCAAGCCTTTCATCAGGGATGAGATCGCCAGCCGCACCTATGTCGGCGGGTACGTCGACATCGAGTACTTCGACATCCAGGGGCAAAACCGCCGCTTCGCCCAGCACCGGCTCATCCCCATGATCTACGCCGACTTCACCCGGCAGCTCAAGTTCGCCACCGAGATCGAGTTCGAGTTTGGCGGCCCCGACTCGGCGGCCGGGGACGGCGAGGTCAAGGTGGAGTTTGCCCATATCGATTATCAGTTCATCGAGCCCTTCGGCGTGCGGGCGGGCGCCATCCTCATCCCCCTCGGCAAGTTCAACCTCATCCACGACTCCCCCGTGAACGACCTCACCGACCGGCCTCTGGTCGACCGGTTCATCATCCCCACCACCTTCACCGAGGCGGGAGCCGGATTCACCGGCAGCTCCTATCCCTTTGAAAATCTCAAGAATCGCCTGAGCGAGTTCAAGCTCGACTACGAGATTTACCTCATGAACGGTTTCCGCGGGCTGGTGAAAACGTCAGACCTCGCGACTTTCCCAACCGGCTTCCGGCCGCTCTTCAGCCGGGAGGATGGCTTGCGCGATGGGCGCGCCAGCCTGGTGGTCGACAATAACAACTCCGTCGCCAGCGCCGGCCGCCTGGCGCTCTCGCCCTTCTTGGGGACCGAGCTGGGGGCCTCTTACCACGTCGGCAAGTACGACGACCGCGGCGACAACTGGCTGGCGATCTGGGCCCTCGACCTGACCCTCCGGCCGGGGAGGATCGTCAAGGCCCTCAATCCGGTGGAGGTGCTCGGCGAGTTCGCCGCCGCCGACCTCGAGCGCGACAGCCTCGCCCGCTCGAGCGGCATCCCCGACGGCCTGTGGGGAGCCTACGGCCAGGTGAACTACCACTTCATGTTCGACGGCCTGCGCGACGCCCTGCCGGCGGTCTTCACGAACGAGTCCACCTTCACGGCGGTGACCCGCTTCGACCATGTCGACCTCGACGGCAACCGCCTGGAGCGCCTCACCCTCGGCCTCAACTTCAGGCCCATTGAAGAGACGGTCTTCAAGTTTGACTACCAGTTCAACTTCGAGGACTGGAGCCGCCGGGAGGTCCATAACGATGCGGTGGTCTTTTCCATCGCCAGCTACTTCTGAAAGGATGAAGAATCCATGAGAACGGAATTCGTCCCTCGCCCGCTCGGGCCGGCCACCGGCCTTAGAGCCTGTTTCGGTAGGTCATTCGTCGGCCCGAGGCCGAGCGAAAGCGCGCCAGACAAGGCGCGCCGACGAAGGCGATACAGGCGGAGAGTATCGGCGAGGAGGCGCAACGCAGTAAGGCGCGCTTGCAGCCGGCCGAAGCCAGGAGGGCTACTGAAACAGGCTCTTAGCCCGCTCGGCCTGTTGGCGATCCTCGGGTGCTGCGCCGGCTGGATTGCCGCTGGCGACGCGCCGGAGCCGGTCGAAGAGCTTTACTTGACCCGAGAGGCGGCGCTGCGCGAGATCTTCACCCAGGGGGAAACGATTTCAGCGGCCCGCCTCGAGCTCACGTCGGAGGAGAAGGGGCGCATCGAGGCGCGCTTGAAAAGGCGGCTCTTCGAGGATCGCTTCGAGGTCTACCGCGGTGTGAACGCCGCTGGCTCGGTGAGCGGCTACGCTCTCATCACCGAGGAGATCGGAAAATTCCAGCCCATCACCTTCATCGCCGGCATCACGCCCAAAGCGGCCGTGAAGGACGTGGCGGTGATGGTCTACCGCGAGACCATCGGCAGCGACGTCAAGCGCCGGCGCTTCCTCTCGCAATTTCCGGGGATGACCGCGAAAGACGAATTTCGGCTCAACCGCGACATCATTCATATCAGCGGCGCCACGCTGTCGTCGCGGGCCATCGCCCGCGGCGTGCAGAAGGCCCTCATCGCCATCGACGAGTGCCTGCTGGGCAAGGCGAAGAGACAGAACCTGGAGTGGAAGGGCGTCGCCTGGAAGCCGCTGGAAGAAGCAAAAAACCCCCCTATTGCCTCCGCGAAGGATCCGCCCGGCGCCGCGCCCGTCCGGCGGGTGCGCTACCTCATGGGCACGATCCTCGAGGCGGTGTGCTACGGCGATCCGGCCCAGGTCGAGCCGGCGCTGCAGGCGGCCTTCGCGGAGGTGGCGCGCCTCGAGGGGCTGCTCAGCACTTTCCGCGAGGAGAGTGAGATCTCGCAGGTGAACCGCGAGGCGGCGGCGCGGCCCGTCCGGGTCTCGGCCGACACCCTGGCCTGCGTGGAGGCGGCGCTCGAGTTCTCGAGGCGCACCGCCGGGGCCTTCGATCCGACCCTGGCCCGCGACGGCTACCAGGCGGTGGCGATCGATCGCGAGGGGAGCGCCGTCCGCTTCCTCAGGCCGGGGTTGAAGCTCGACCTCGGCGGCATCGGCAAGGGCTACGCCCTCGACCGGGCGGCTCGGGTTCTTGAGCAGCGCGGCATGACGCGGGCCCTCTTCAACTTCGGCGGCCAGGTCCTGGCGCTCGATGCCCCGCCCGGCCTTCCCGCCTGGATCGTGCCGGTCCGCGATCCCGAGCGGGATGACCGGCTGCTCGGCCATTACGAGATCGTCCGCGCTTCGGTCTCGACCTCCGGCAACTACGAGCGCGGCAAGCACATCCTCGATCCGCGCACCATGAGGCCCGCCGAGGGGGTGCTCTCCGCCACGGTATGCGCGCGCTCGGCGACCGATGCCGACGCGCTCTCCACCTCGCTCGACGTGCTGGGCGCTGAGGCGGCGCCGGAGCTCTTGAAGGCCGTGGCCGGCGGCGCGGCCTTGGTCGTGCCGGCGGCGGGGAAGGAGCCGTTCCAGTTCGAGGCTCCGGGGGGGCCGCGCTTCGTCCGCGCGCCGCCGCCGCATTGAACTCCGCAGGATTCAAGCCATGACCCAGTACTACAAGATGCCGGGCTTCTCGCTCGCCAGCGCCAACATCTCAACCAAGGTGCTCCTGAGCTTGTTCTTGCTCGCGGTGCTGGGCGGCCTGGCGGTGGCGCTCCTCCAGTATTACGACCGCGCCGGCTGGAGCGAGCGGGGCGCGGTCGAGTGGATTCAGGGGAACGAGTCCGACCCGGCGGCGAAGATTTTTAAGCCCGAAAAGACCTACCGCGAGCTGATTTCCCTCACCCACGACCACTCCTTCGCACTGCCGATCCTCCTCTTCGTACTGCTCCACCTCGTGGCGCTCTGCAGCATCAGCGAGCGGGCCAAGATCGCCCTCTACGTGACCGGCTTCCTGTCCCTCGCCGGCAGCCTCACCGCGCCGTGGCTCATCGCTTACCAGGGCCCGGGCTGGAGCCCGCTCCTCTGCTGGAGCGGCCTCGGCCTCACGGCCACCATCGGCCTCGCCGCCCACCTCTGCCTCTTCGAGACCTGGCTAGCCAGGCCCCTCCGCCGCTGGCGCAACCGCCCCGAGCCCCCTGCCCCCGATCCGCTGGTGAACTCCTCACAGCGCGGCTGACCGTTGCGGATGCTCTAATACCATATTATGGGCAAAGATTTCTGGATGGAAGACATCCCATGGAATGGAATGATCGGTTCCACCTTTGACCTGCCCATTGCCGAATTTTCCTGTGGAATCCAGGCGCCGCGAGGGAACTGGAAAAATCGGACCGCCCCAGTGACGCCTAGCGGTAATTCCCGGCCAAGTGGAAAGCTCAGGATATTCCATTTTCGTCACAATATCGCGCCCAGAGGCACGGCGAGGGCCGTTCTGGTGAGCTGCACCGTTTCCTCGCCATCGTAAAGCAGGATTCCGAACGGCGAGCGGGCCGGATGCTCCTGGCAGAAAATGTCGAGGGCTTTGGCATCCGCCACCCGAGGGCTGCCGGCGGCTTTGACTTCCACGGGCAGCAAGCGCCGGCCGTCCTCGATGACCAGGTCAACCTCCAGTCCGGATGCCGTCCGCCAGTAATAAATCCCCGGCTTCTTGATCCTGGTTTCCCGCCAGACCAGGAGATCGTTGAGAACCAGGTTCTCCAGCCAGACGCCCGGATTGGGGCATCGGCTCAGTTCTTCCTCATCTGAAATGCCGGCAAGAAAAAGTCCAAGAGCCGTATCGCCGCAATAGATTTTCTCCGACTTGATGAGCCTTTTCGAACGGGTCTCAAAAAAAGGCTGCAGGAGGGTGATGAGAAATGAAGTTTCAAGAATCGAAAGCCAGCGCTGGCAGGTGGAGCGGTTGACCATCGCATCGCGGCCCAGCTCCGACTGATTGAGCAATCCGCCGTTCCGCAAGTTGGCCAGCTTCATGAGACGGGTGAACGCCCCGAGATCGCCGACCTGGGAAAGATCGCGAAGGTCGCGTTGAACATAGGTGTCCACATAACCTTCCAGCCACAAGGAACGGAGGTCGCGATTACCTGACAAGACCGCCGGGGGAAATCCTCCCTCCAAAACCTCATTCTTCCAGTTAAATCGAGTCACTGGAGGCGGTGAACGCAGGAAGAAATCGATATCCTTGGAACTCAAAAGATGATCCCATGGCCAGCTTTTGATATCCTGCCGTTTTTCCCGTCGGGTCAAGGGCCTCAGGGTCATGTAAATGGCCCGGCCGGCCAGGGATTCTCCGATCGATTTCATGAGCAGCATGTTGGCTGACCCGGTGAGTAAAAACCGGCCGGGGATTCGATCTCGGTCCACTTGCCGCTTGATCTCCAAGAGGAGGTCGGGAGCCCGCTGCACTTCATCGATGGTCAAAGCGCGGTCTTGCCGGACCAGCGTTTCCGGATCCCGGCGAGCCCGGTCCAGGGTCAAAAGGGAATCCAGGGACATGTAAAGCCGGGATTTGCCAAGCTCTGGATTCTGGACCAGGGTGGTCTTTCCGGTCTGGCGAGCCCCCGTTATCACAACCACTGGAATTTTCTCAAGCCTTTTAACCACAACATGTTCCAAAGCTCTCTTGAAAAATATTGGATAACTGCTCATGGCATGAGCAATTATCACACGACCGGTGATCTTGTCAAGCATTTCACAAAATTACTTTCTCAAATATCTCTGGAAATAAGAAGGAGACGCTCATCAAAGTCCTGCAGCAAGGTCTCGCCAGCCCGGAGCACGCCGCTTTCGTGGAAAGGCTCTCAAAAGCCGCGCCTGAAAGGTGAACGCCTACCAACTTCGCCGGCCGCCTCCCGGTCGAGGATCCACTCGACCGTCCCCTGGACGGGCCGCACTCGGGCGGCGGGCAACAGATCGGCTTCGCGCGCGTTCTTGTCCTCGAGGCTCTCGAAAATCCGCTTCACCCTCCTGGAGCGCCGCCGCCGCGAGGCGCGCCGCGGCCTCCGGACTCTCCAGCACGTGGGCGATGAGGCCAGCGATTTAAAGCGGCATGGATTATCCGACCATCGGTGCCGCGATCTCGAGCGCCTCGCGGAAGACAAAAGGGTGGACGGGGGTGTTGAGGATCTCGCCCAGCAGCTCTCCGTCGGAGAAGTGCGGCAGCGGAACCACCCCGGGGAGCCTGCAGAGGGAGGGCGTCTGGAAAGACACCTTCGCGGCCTTGGGCGAGGCGCCGTCAATGGCGATCTTGACGAAGGCCTCCTCCGCCGGCGCTCTCGCGCTCAAGCGCGCCAGCAACGGCTCGCCGGAAGGGATCCGGCCGAGCGGGAAGTCCCGCTTCACGCGCAAGCTGGCCTGCGCCGGGAGGCCATCCCGAGTCCTGAAAAGAACGGTGCGGATCTCGCCAGCGCCTTCCCCGCTCACCTCCTTGCCCGCGAAGGCCCAGCCTAACCGCGAGGCGATCCAGCCCGTCAAGAGGGCCGACTGCCCCAGGCTGCAGGGCGCGCCGCCGCTGGCCGGAGCCCGCTCCACCTCGAGCCGGCCGATCTCCGGAATCAAGCGGCGCGCCGCCGGATCGTCGAAGAGTTCGGCGATGGTCTGCCGCCACCGCCCCAGGCCGCGCCAGCCGAGGTCGACCACCTCCTTGACCTCGGGGAGCGAAGAGAGGTGCCGGATGTCCGGGAGGATCACGCCGCCTTTCTTCTCGTTGCGGGAATCGACGATCACCCGGTCGACAAACCTGGCGATCCAGGGAAGCAGGGGATTGCGATAGTCCCCGGTCCACCACAAGAAGACCGGGATGTCGGGCACCAGCAGGGGCGCCACCGAGCCTGCCAGGAGCGGCTCCTCGCCCAGCCGCGCCCTGAGCGTGATCTGCTCGCAGCAGACCGGCGCGATGCCGGGGGCGGGGGCCGAGCACATGGCGGTCACCGAGGCCTCGAGGCGCGACGAGCGCGCCTCGCCAGCGCCCCCCGCCGGTTCCAGGCGCGAGCCAGGAAGGCCGTTCCGATCCACCAGCAGGTTGATGATGCGGTTGGGATGGCGCCGGGAGACCTCGGGGAGGATCCTGGCGGCATACTCGCGCTCTTCCGGGCCGGGGAAAAAGATCACCAGGTTGGCGAGGCAAGCGCGCACAACCGCATCGCTGCCTCCTGCCTCCTCCGAGGCGGGCTTCCACAAGGAGGCCAGCTCGCGCTCGATGTCGGTGGGATTGACGCGGACGGGGAGGCCGGAGAGGAAGCTGGCGGTGGCGGAGTTCATGGGGGATTCACATCCTCCTCCAGTGGCCCCCGGCCCCCTCGAAAAGGCGGTCGGCCGACTCCGGGCCCCAGGTGCCGGCGGGGTAGAAGTGCAGCCCGCGGGAGCCTTCCGCCGCCCAGGTCTCGAGCAGGGGATTGACAAATTTCCAGGCGTATTCGACCTCGTCGCGCCGGGTAAAGAGCGTCGAGTCGCCGGCGATGGCATCGAGGAGCAGCCGCTCGTAGGCATCCGGCGACGCCACTCCAAAGGAATGGCCGTAGCGGAAGTCCATCTTCACCTGGCGGATGCGCACGTCCGGCCCCGGCACTTTCGAGCCGAAGCAGAGGGAGATGCCCTCATCCGGCTGGATGTTGAGGATGAGCACGTTGGGCGACGCTGCCGGCGCCGAGGCTTCGCCGAAGAGCCGCATCGGCGGCGTGTGAAACTGGATGGCGATTTCGGTGGCGCGCCTGGGCAGCCGCTTGCCGTGCCGCAGGTAAAACGGCACGCCGGCCCAGCGCCAGTTGTCGATGTGGAGGCGCAGGGCGACGTAGGTCGGCGTCGCCGAGTCCTTGGGGACGCGGTCCTCGTCGCGGTAAGCCCTCACCGGCTCGCCGAGGATGGATCCGGCGGCGTATTGGCCGCGGATGGCGCTGCGCAGCACCTCCTCCGGCGTCATCGGCCGGAGGGCGCGGAGTACCTTGACCTTTTCATCTCGGACGGCATCGGCCTCCATCGACACCGGCGGCTCCATGGCCACCAGGGCGAGGAGCTGGAGCATGTGATTCTGCACCATGTCGCGCAGGGCGCCGGAGCTGTCGTAGTAAGGACCGCGGCTGCCGACGCCGAGGTCCTCGGCGACGGTGATCTGCACGTGGTCGATGTACTTGTGGTTCCAGAGCGGCTCGAAGATGCCGTTCGAGAAGCGGAAGGCCAGAATATTCTGCACCGTCTCCTTGCCGAGGTAGTGGTCGATGCGGTAAATCTGCGACTCCTCGAGCACGGCGAGGAGCTCGCGGTTGAGGCCGATGGCCGACGGCAGGTCGCGCCCGAAGGGCTTCTCGACCACCACCCGCACCCACGGCCTCTTTCGAGAGCCAGGGGGGCCGGCTGGCGCGGCAGGGCCGGCGCCGGAATTCGGCCCCTCCTGCGGCCGCGCCAGGCCGGCCTCGCCCAGGAGGCGGACGATCGGCGAGAAGTACTCCGGTCCGGTGGCCAGGTAAAAGAGTCGGTTCCCCTCGGTGCCGAGCTCCTTGTCCAGGCGCTCGAGCCGCTCGCCCAGGACGCGGTAGCCCAGCGATTCCTCGAAGGAGGCGGGGTGGTAAAAAATGGCCGACTTGAAACGTTGCCACAAAGGATCGGCCTCGGAGAAGGAGCGCGAGGACCTCTTCAGGCCCTCGATCAGGTCCTGCCGGAAACTCTCGTCGGTCTTCTCGCGCCGCGCCAAGCCGACGATGGCGACATGCTGCGGCAGCAGGCCGTCTCGAGCCAGGTTGTAGAGCGCCGGGAGGAGCTTCCGGTGCGTCAAGTCCCCTGTGGCGCCGAAGAGGACGATGACACAGGGCTCGACAACGCGGCGGTTGCGGATCCCTTCGGCGAAGGGATTTTCCGGCAGCGCGGCCGGCCGCCCCGCGGGCAGCGCCGTTGGCGGGGGGACGGCGATGGTTGGAGACGGGGAATCCGCCATAAGGCACCCATTATAAAACGAATTTAACCATGTGCAATTTTTGAAGTTTGTATCGGTCAAGAATCAATCGTCCCTGGATTAAATTCCTTAATGAATTTTCCCGTCCAATCCCTTAGGATAGTAAAAATTATTGATGCCTAAATTTTTGATTTCTGGATTTTCCAAAGGAAAGGGAACATGCGCAGAGCGATCTCCTTGACGGTGGCATTTTTGTTTTTTCTGATTCGCGGCCCTCTGGCTTTCGCCCAGACCGACGCGGAGATCGCCAAGCTCCGCGAGCTTTACCAGAAGGGGAACAAGGCTTACCAGGAAAAGAAATACGGCGACTCGATCGAGGCCTTTGCCGAGTTCCTCAAGCTGCTTCCGGATGGAGAAAATTTCACCCGCGCGCGCGCCGAGACCCACTACAACATCGCCTGCAACTTCTCGCTCCTGAAGAAGGCCAAAGATGCCGTGGAGCACTTCGAGCACGCCCTCAAGCACGGCTACCGCGGCTTTGAAGCCATTGATAAGGACGCTGACCTCGACAACGTCCGCAAGCTGCCGGAATTCTCGGCCCTGATCACCCGCTACAAGAAGCTCGAGGAAGAGGAGCTGCAGAAAAGCCTGGAGAAGTTCGACTTCAACTTGAAGACGGTCGATGACAAGCCGGTCGCCAAGAAGGACTTCCTCGGCAAGGTGCTGATCGTCGACATCTGGGGCACCTGGTGCCCGCCCTGCAAGATGGAGATCCCGCACTTCGTCGAGCTGATGAAGAAGCGCGAAAAAGACGGACTTCGCATCGTCGGCTTGAACCACGAGCGCGGCGCTCCCAACGCCGACGCGGCGGCCAAACTGGTGAAGGACTTCATCGACAACAACGACATCAACTATCCCTGCGCCTTGATTCCCCTCGACCTCCTGCAGTCGATCCCCAACTTCTCGGGCTTTCCGACCACCTTGTTTTTCGACCGGCAGGGGAAGATCCGCAAGCTGGTCGTCGGATACCACGACCTGAAGGACCTAGAGGACATCATCGAACCGCTCCTCAAGGAAAAAGCTCCAAATAAAAACCCAGAAAAAAGCGCGGAGAAAAGCCCTGATCCGCCCAGACCTGAGGAGAAGAAGGGATAGGTCCAGCTCTTAGCTCTCCCGGGTCACCGGAATCTGCAGCCGGGCCATCACGGGGAAGTGGTCCGAGGGGTAGCGGCCGTCCTTTTGATCATGGAGGATCGCCGCTTCCAGAACGCCGACCCACGGCGGAACGAAGATGTGGTCGATCTTCTCCCCTTGCCGCCCGCCCTTGAAAGCGTGGAAGGTGCCGGCCTCCTCTTCGTTCGGGTGCAAGGCCCGGAAGCTGTCGATCAAGAGGGGCGGTGCGCCGGAGGCTTCCCCGGCCGGCGTCCCCTCCCCTTTCAAGTAACGAATCGCGGCGTTTCTCTCGCCGGCGTTGAAGTCGCCGGTGAGCAGCGCCGGCTCGAGGCGCCAGCGCCCTCGCATGCGCAGCGCCACCAGCTCGCAGCCTTTTTCTCGGGCGGGCTGCGACTCGTGGTCGAGGTGGACGTTGTAGAGGTAAATTCCCTGGCCACTGCTTTTTTCGACAAAGCGCCCCCAGGTTGAGATGCGCGTCGTCTTGTTCCCCCAGCTCGCCGATCCCGGCGCCTCCGGCGTGTCCGAAAGCCAGAAGGTGCCGCCCTCGGCGAGGTCAAAGCGGTCCCGGCGGTAAAGGATGGTCGCGTGCTCCCCCTTCGCGCCGCCATCGTCGCGGCCGGCGCCCACCTCGCCGTACTCCGGCAGGGCGGCGCGGATTTCATCGATCTGGAACCGCAAGGCCTCCTGCAAGCCGGCGAGATCCGGGCTTTGACGGCGCAAGAGGTCAAAAACCTGCTGGCGGCGCCTCTCCCAGCGGTCCTCGCCATCCTTGGCGGTGCCGTAGCGGATGTTGAAGGTGAGGACTTTCAGGTCCAGGGGTTGGTCTGAAAAGGAAAAAGAAGGATGAACCGCCAAGACGCCAAGAACGCCAAGGCAGAGAAGAAGAGGAGAAAGAGAAAGTTGTTGCATTCGAAATTGCTCCTAAAAGCCTCAAGTTTATGCCCCACTATACCGATAAAACTGGAAATTGGAAAGCCCGTGAACTTGTTAATCGGTTTACTTGTGAAATAGGTTTACTTGTGAAATACAGGGGGGGGGAGCCAGCATGATCCTGCGCCTTGAGGCCAGAGGATGGGGTTTGGGGATGGCGATTTTGATGGCGTCCGCGGCGCCGGCCCGGGGGGATGAGATTGCCGGGGCCTTTCAGGCCATTGGCGAGGAGGCCCTGCAGACGCTGGCCTGGCAGATTGCTCTTGAGAGCTGGGGATTTTCTCCGGGGCTTCTGGACGGCAAGCTGGGCCGCAAAACGCGGCTCGCCCTCTGCGCCGCCCAGACGGCCTTTGGTCTCCCGGCGAGTGGGAATTTCGACTCCGAGACCGCGAGGATCCTGGGCGTGGATCCCGAGGGAGCACTCGCGCGACACCCGGTCGCCGACTCCGACTTGAGGGATGTGGACGACTGCCCCAACGACTGGTACGAGCGCAGCCGCCGCAAGCGCCTCGCCTACCGCAGCCTTCCCGACCTCCTGGCGGAGCGTTTCCACACCTCCCAGGCCTTTTTATCGGAACTCAATCCCCGGCGGCCTCTCCGGGACCTGGCCGCCGGAGACCGCTTGATCGTCCCGGCCAGCCGAGCCTTCAAGCAGCGCCGGGAGGTGCGCCTCTCCCGGGTGGAGATCGACCTCGAGCGCAAGCTCATCCTGCTCCTCCGGCAGCCGAGGCCGGAGGAGCAGTACCTGGTCGGAATGCTCCACTGCTCGATCGCCGCCAATCCTGAAAAGGCGCCGCCGGGGACCTGCCAGGTGGTGCGGGTGGTGGTAAATCCCAGCTACACCTTCGACCCTGCCAAGTGGCCGGAGGTGAAGAACGTCAAGGAGAAGCTCCTCATCCCGCCCGGCCCGCGCTGCCCTGTAGGCGTGCGCTGGATCCAGCTCGACCGCGACGGCGTCGGCCTCCACGGCTCGCCGGAGCCGGAGAACATCGGCAAGACCGGCTCCCACGGCTGCTTCCGCCTCACCAACTGGGACGCCGTCTGGCTCTCCCTTTGGCTGCGCGAGGGCACGCCCGTCCACATCCTCAAGGACGCCGCCGCCACCAGCTGGCCCAACGGCGTGCCGGCGTTATAGATAACTTGTGCTAATGCGCGGGGGCCGAGGCTTCGGACAGCGAGGGCTTTTCCTTTTCCGGCGGGCGGAAGAACATGCCCAGCGCCACGGCCGCGATCGCCGCCGCGGTGAGCGGCACGAGGAAGAGCCCGCGGAAGTCGGTCACCCCATTCGCAGTGAAGGTTTTCTGGATCAACACCGGACAGACGGTGTTGGCCACCAGGGCGCCGAGGCCGAGAATCATCATGTTGAATAGACCCTGCGCGCTCGCCCGCACGTCCTTGGGGAAGACCTCGTCCACGAAGATGTAGACGGTGGCGAAGAAGAAAGCGTAGCAGATGCCGTGGAGGATGTTGATGGCCACGATGACGCCCTGGAATTGCGGCAGGTAGGCAAACACCGCGAAGCGCGCCACGTGGCCCAGGATGCCGATGATCATGGTGGCGCGCCAGCCGAAGCGCTTCAAGAAGGCGCCGAGGACGAGCATGGTCAAGATCTCCGCCACCTGGCCAATGCTCATGACCGGCATGATCCAGTTGCCCGGTATGCCGATTTCACCGAGGAACCGGGCAGTCCAGTTGAAGTAGCTGTAGAGCACGGCCGCATCCACCAAGGTCACCAGCCAAAGGATCAGAACGAAGGGATGCCGCAGCAGCCGCATGGCTTCCAGCCAGGCCAGCTTGTCCGCCCCGGTCATGGCCGGCTTGGGAGGCGTGTGCGGCAGGGCCAGGCTGAATGCGGCCAGGGCGAGCGAGGCGATGGCGGCGACGATGTAGGTCCAGCGCGTGCCGGCTTGCAGCGCTTCTCCCGTGAGCCCGGAGCCGAGGACCGTGTACAGCCAGTCCCTTAAGCCTTGTGGATTAGCGGCTTGCACCTTATCCCAATCGACGAGGATGAAGGTGAACGGCCAAGCGGCCAGGATCCACCCGATCGTTCCCCCCGTCCGGACGCGGCCGAACTCCTTCTGGGCATCCTTCATCTGCGCGAAGGCGATCGAATTGACGATGGAGATGGTCGGCACGTAGAGCAGGCAATGGATCATCATCAAGCTGAAAAACGGCCAGAAGGATCGGGTGAACGCCAGTCCCAGCATCGCCAGCCCGCCGGCGAGGTGGCTGAAGCCGAGGAACTTCTCGGCGGCGAAGTTCCGGTCGGCGAACTGGTTGCTGAAGAATATGCCGATGATCGCGGCGATGGGGAAAGCGTTGAGGATCCAGGACTGCTCCTGCGTCGTGAATCCAAGGCTGGGAAGGTAGTTGTAGATGAGCGGAAGCCAAGCTCCCCAGATGAAAAACTCGAGCACCATCATGAGGAACAGCTTGAGGCCGACAGTTTTGTTCATGCGTTGGTCCTATCCAAAAATCGCTGGTTGTACGAGATCCAGAGTTAGCCCCCGCTCAACCGCTTCCACTCTTCATAAGCTTCCTCGACGAGGGGGCCCATGACGCTTTCTCCGAACTCGAAGCGCAGGCCGGCGGCCTGGAAGAGTTCGGGCAGGGGGCGCGAGCCGCCCAGGGCGATGCCGGCCCGGTAGCTATCGACCGCCTGGCGGGGATCCTTCCGCGCCCGGCTCCAGAGCTGCAGGGCGCCGAGCATGGCGACGCCGTACTCGATATAGTAAAACGGCACCCGGAAGACGTGCCCCTGGCGATGCCACTCGATTTCCTGGAATCGCCTCAAGCCGCTCCAGTCGAGGCTGGGCGTGTACAGCTCGCGCAAGCGGCACCACTCGGCCCGGCGCGCCTCGACGCTGTCGGCCGGCTGGGTGTAAATCCAGTGCTGGAAGGAGTCGACGATGGAGATCCAGGCGAGCAGCCGCAACTGCCTCTCGAGGAAGCTGCGCTTCGCCCGGCGCGCCTCCTTCCGGGAGTAGACCTTTTCCAGATGCTCGAGCGCCAGGAACTCCATGCCCATGGACGCCACCTCGCAGAACTCCAGCGGCGGATCGCGGTAGAGGTGGATCGGATCCTCGCGGTTGGCCAGGGAGTGGAAGGCGTGGCCGCCCTCGTGAAGCAGCGTCTGCACATCGTCGTGGTTGCCGGCGGCGTTGGCGAAGATGAACGGCATGCGGATGTCTTCGAGGAAGTACTGGTAGCCGCCGGGGGCCTTGTGGGGCCGCGAGAAAAGATCGAGCAGCCGGCGATCTTCGAGGACGCGGAACTCCTCCTCGAACGCCGGATCGACCGCCCCGAACAAGCTCCTGGCGAGCCCGCACAGCTCCAGCTCGCTGCGGAACGGCCGCAGGGGCGCGGCGCGGTGAGGATCGACATCGAAATCCCAGGGTCGTAGCGATTCTATGCCCAGACGCCGCCGCCTCGCCGCATCGAATTTTGCCATCACCGGCGCCGCCGTCTTCAGCGCCGCCCGATGGAACTCCTCGCACTGCTTCACGCCGTAGTCGAAGCGGCGCAACTTTCGGAAGCGGTAGTCGCGGTAGTTCGAGAACTTGGCGTTGGCGGCCTGCTGCTGGCGCAGCCCGAGGAGCTCGCCGAAGATCTTCTCGATGGCGTCGCGCTCGGCGAAGCGCCGCTCGCTGATCTTCCGCCACACCAATTCCCGGCGGCCGCGGTCCTGCACCTCCAGTTCCAGAGCCGCCTGGGCGATGGGCTTCTCGACACCATCGAGGTTGACGGTGAGCGATCCCACCAACTGCGTGTAGCGCGAGGCCGCCGCGACCTCCTTGGCCTCGAGCGGCACATTGGCCTCGCAAAAGAGCGCCGCATCGGAGGCCTTGACGCGGTCCAGCACCTCGTAGCGGCGCTCCGGCAGGCTCCGGCGAAACGGCGACTGGAGGTAAACGCGGTCCAGGCGATCGAAGGCGATCTTGGCCTTGGGGTCGATCTCCTGGGTGAAATCGAGGTAGCGCTTCTTCTTCCCCTCATCGTCAATTTGGCAGGTCATGTCGATGTAGCGGCGCGCGTACGCGGCGCTGAGGATGCTCTCCAGCTCGCAGAGGTCGAGAAGCCAGCTTTCGAACTCGGCCGCCGAGCGGAAATGGTCCCTCTCGAGCTTCTTGAAATGCGGCTCGAGGTCAGGCCAGTTGCCGGCATCGATCTTTTCCGGCACGAAGCGCCGGGGGGGAGGAAGATAGCTTTTCGGGCTCACGCGGTCCGCTCCTAAACGTTGAAATACTTTGCCTGGGGGTGGTGCACCACCACCGCCGTCGTTGACTGCTCGGGGACGAGCTGGAACTCCTCGCTCAAGGTTATGCCGGCGCGCGCCGCGCCCAGGAGGCGCAGGAGCTTGGCCTGATCCTCGAGGTTGGGGCAGGCCGGATATCCGAAGCTGTAGCGAGAGCCGCGGTAGTGCTGGTGAAAGAGGCCCTTGAGGTCTCGCGCATCCTCCCCCGCCAGGCCCAGCTCGCCGCGGATCTGCTGGTGCAGGAACTCGGCCTGCGCCTCGGCGGTCTCCACGGAAAGGCCGTGGAGGTAGAAGTAATCGGTGTAGCGGTTCTCCTGGAACCACTGCTTTTCGACCTGCGAGGCCTTCTCGCCCACGGTGACGGCCGTGAACGCTACCACGTCGCACTCTCCCGAGCCTACCGGCCGGAAGAAGTCGGCGATGCACAGATCCTTCTTGCCGCGCTGGCGGGGGAAAGTGAAGCGCTCGATCTCCTTGCCGGTCTCCGGATCGTAGACCAGCAGATCCTCACCGGAGCCGTTGCAAGGGAAGTAGCCGTAAACCGCCCGCAGGTTGAGAATTTTTTCGCGGGCGCACCGCTCGAGCAAGCGATGGAGTATCGGCCGAATTTGCTCATTGGCATATCGTTCGTACTCCTCGGCATCGCGGCCGCGCGGCCTGAAGGCCCACTGGAACTTGAAGAGGGCGTTTTCGTTGAGGTAAGGCACCACCGCCATGAGCGGGATGTTCTCCACCACGCGAGCCCCCCAGAAAGGCGGCTTGGGAACGTCGACGTCGCGGCGGAGGTCGCGGCGGTGAGGAAGCGGCTTGTAGGGCTCGGGGGCAGGCCGGTCGGAGCGCTTGGGGGGCTTGACCGCCGGCCCGATTTCCAGCGCCTCGCCCTCCGCCTCCTCCGGCGCCGCCTTCTCGGTCTCCCCGCCCTTCGCCGGAGGGGCCTCCGCCGCCTCTCCACGGAGCCGGTTCATGATCGACAAGCCCTCAAAGGCGTCCTTGGCGTAAAACACCCTCCCCCCGTAGACCTGCTGGCAGTCCTCCATGACGTATCGCCGGTTGAGCGCCGCGCCTCCCAGGATCACCGGCAGGGCGATCCCCTGGCGGTTCATCTCCTCGAGGTTCTCCTTCATCACCACCGCCGATTTGACCAGGAGGCCGGAGAGGCCGATAGCGTGGGCGCCGCGCTGGTGCGCCGCCTCGAGGATGGCGGTGATGGGCTGCTTGATGCCGAGGTTGTAGACGGTGTAGCCGTTGTTGGTGAGGATGATGTCGACAAGGTTCTTGCCGATGTCGTGGACGTCCCCCTTCACGGTGGCGAGCACCAGCCGCCCCTTCGACTCCCCCTGCACCTTCTCCAGATGCGGCTCGAGGTATGCCACTGCGGCCTTCATGGTCTCGGCCGACTGCAGCACGAAGGGGAGCTGCATCTCGCCGGCGCCGAAGAGATCCCCCACCACCTTCATGCCGTCGAGGAGGACGTTGTTGATGAGATCCAGGGCCGGCATCTTCTGGAGCGCCGCATCGAGGTCGGCTTCGAGTCCGGTGCGGTCGCCGTCGACGATGCGCTGCTTGAGCTTTTCCTCGATGGTCCTCGGCGCCTCGGCCTTCCGGGAGCCTTCGGCCTTTTCCTCGGCAAAGAGGCCGATGAACTCCTGCAGCGGATCGAAGCCCGGACGCCGGCGGTCGAAGATCAAATCTTCGGCGGTCTGGCGCTGGCGGGGGTCGATCCGGTAAAGCGGCAGGATCTTGCTCGCGTGCACGATGGCCGCATCGAGGCCGGCCTCGCGGGCATGATGCAGGAAGACGCTGTTGAGGACGTGCCGCGCCGCCGGCTTGAGGCCGAAGGAGACGTTGGAGACCCCGAGGATGGTGTAGGCGCCGGGAAGCTCCTTCTTGACCAGGCGGATGCCTTCAACGGTCTCCAGGGCCAGGCGGCGGTCCGACTCGTTGCCGGTGCAGATGGTGAAGGTCAGGACGTCAAAGACCAGGTCGCTCGGGCGCAGGCCGTGCCGCTCGGTGGCGAGGCGCAGGATGCGCCGGGCGATGGCGAGCTTGCGCGCGGCCACCTTGGCCATGCCGGCCTCGCGGTCCTCGTCAATGGTGAGGGCGACGACCGCCGCTCCAAACTTCCGCGCCAGCGGACAGAGGCGGTCGAGCTTCTCCTCGCCGTCCTCGAGGTTGATGGAGTTGATGAGCGAGCGCCCGCCGGCGAGCTTGAGGGAGGCCTCGATCACCGGCGCCTCGGTGCTGTCGAAGCACAGCGGCACGGTGATCTGGGTACGATAGCGCTTGATCACCTCCGCCATGTCGGCGGCCTCGCTTTTCCTGTCGACGTGGGCGACGCAGACGTCGAGCGAGTGGCAGCCCTCCTTCACCTGCTCGCGCGCCATGGCCACCATCTCCTCCCACTTCTCCTCAACCAGAAGCTTCTTGAAGCGGGCGGAGCCGTTCGAGTTGGTGCGCTCTCCCACCAGGAAGCAGGAGGCCTCCTGGGCGATCGGATAGGCGGTGTAGAGGCTGGCGAGCGCCGGCTGGAAGTCGACCGAGCGCGGCCTGGGCTTGAGCTCCTTCACCGCCGCAACCAGGGCGGCGATGTGGTCCGCCGTGGTGCCGCAGCAGCCGCCCACCACGCCCACGCCGTCCTCTTCGACGAAACGCTTGAGCCACATGGCGAAGTCCCTGGGCTGGAGCGGGTAGTGAGGCTTGCCGCCCACCAGCTGCGGCAGGCCGGCGTTGGGGACCACGGAGACGATTTTGGGGGAGTGCCGTCCCAGGTAGGCGACGTGCTCGCTCATTTCCTGCGGGCCGGTGGCGCAGTTGAGGCCCAGGACCTGGATGGAGTCGTAGGGCTCCAGGATGGCCACCACGGCGCCGATCTCCGTCCCCACCAGCATGGTTCCGGTCGCCTCCATGGTCACCTGGCAGATGATGGGCAGGCGGCGGCCGCGCTCGGCGAAGGCGGCTTCGCATCCCGCCAGCGTCGCCTTGGCCTGCAGGATGTCCTGGCAAGTCTCGATGATGAGGCCATCGACCTCGCCGTCGAGAAGTCCGCGCACCTGCTCGGCGTAGGAAGCCTCGAGCGTGTCGAAATCGGCGTGGCCGAGGGTGGGAAGCTTGGTCCCCGGCCCGATCGAGCCGAGGACGAACCTGGGGTCGCCGCGGCGGTCGAATTCCTCGCAGGCCTCGCGGGCGAGCTGGGCGCCAAGGCGGTTGAGCTCGCGCGTCCGGTCCGCGATGCCGAACTCGCCCAGGACGATCCGGTTGGCGCCGAAGGTGTTGGTCTCGACCGCATCGCAGCCGGCATTCAAGTAAGAGCAATGGAGATCGCGGATGAAGTCCGGCCGGGTGGCGTTGAGGATCTCGGAGCAGTTCTCCAGCCCGCCGAAATCCTCGCTGGAGAATCCGGCCGCCTGGATCTGCGTCCCCATGGCGCCGTCCAGGATGAGCACCCGCTCCCCGAGGAGGTCGAGGAGCGGCGAGGACAGAGAAATCCTGGGCCTGGCGCCCTGCGATGGGTGCATGTTTCGATTCATAAAAAGGAACTATTTAAACACAGATGGCGCCGGCCACCAAGGTATAAATTAACGCCAATTTCCGGTGATTTCCGGTAAATTCCCAGGACCGGCCCGCCGAGCGCCGCTCAGCCGATTTCCACGGCCAGCGACAGGCCGGCCTCGGCGAAGTGCGGCAAGGCGGGATGGTCCGGCCAGAAGCGCGCCCGGACCGGGCTCCGAGCGGCCCGGGGGAGCCGGAACTCGAAGCGCCAGGCCCCCGGTCCGGCGGGGCGGATGCGGCGCGGCCTCGCCAGGCTCTCGCCGGCGAAGGCGAGCGCCTGGACGGTCTCCACGCTCAGCCCGGCGAGGAAAAGCTCCACCCCGATGATCAGGCCGGGCCGGCCGCCCTTCCTCCTCCTGGCGGAGCAGCGGGAAGCATGCACCAGCGGCCAGCAGGCGGCCACCTCCTCCTTCCAGGCGGCGACCGCCTTGGCCTCCTGAAAATCCTGCATCTGGATCATCATGCCGTTCTTGACGGCGGGCAGGTAGAGGCGGTCGTGATACTCCAGCACCATGTGGTCGGTGTTGAACCGGGGGATCAGGGCGGCCATGGAGCGCTTCACCATGGCGAGCCAGCGGCGCGGCTGGCCGTTCCGCCCGCGCTGGTAAAAAAGCGGCACCACCTCCCGGCCGAGCACCCGGTGGAGGTCCCTGGCATCCTCCTCATCCTGGAGGCCTTTATCGGCATACTCGATGGGCTTGCCGATCGCGAATCCCACTTCCGGAGCGTAGCCCTCCGCCCACCAGCCGTCGAGGATGCTGGCGTTGAGGCCGCCGTTCGGGGGGACCTTCTGGCCGCTCGTGCCGCAAGCTTCGAGCGGCCGCTGCGGGGTGTTGAGCCAGACATCGGCCCCCTGCACGATAGCCTGGGCCATGCCGATGTCGTAATTCTCGAGGACCACCACCTTGTTCCGGAAGGCGGTCTTCCGGGAGATCGCCGCCACCTGCTCGAAGAGCTTCTTGCCGGCGGCATCCTCCGGATGGGGCTTGCCGGCGAAGACGATCTGCACCGGCCGCTTGCGGTCGCTGAATAGCGCTCTCGCTTTCTTCAAATCGCGGAAGAGCAGCGCGGCGCGCTTGTAGAGGGCGAAGCGCCGGGAGAAACCGATGGTCAAGGCGTCGGGGCTGAGGAGGTTCCGGGTGGCGCGCCGCGCCTCCGCCTCGGTGGCGCCGTGGTAGAGGAGGTTCCAGCGGGCCCGCTCGCGCACGAACTCGACGAGCCGGCGGCGCAGGAGGCTCTTCTCCCGCCACAGCTCCGCGTCGGGAATGCGACCCGCCCGCTTCCAGAACTCCGGCTGATCGAGGCGCGCGCGCCAGTCGGCTCCCAGATGTTTCTTGAACAGCTCCTCCATGGCCGGCGCCACCCAGGTGGGCATGTGGACGCCGTTCGTGACCGAGGTGATGGGGACTTCATCCTCCGAAAATCCCGGCCACAGCCGCCTCCACATGCGCCGCGACACCTGGCCGTGCAGCCGGCTGACGCCGTTGCGGAAGCGGGAGAGGCGCAGGGCGAGAACGGTCATGCTCAAGACCGGCTTGCCGCTCGGGTCATGGTCGAGGCCTAGCCGCAGGTAGCTGTCAACCGGGAGGTTCGCGTACCGGCAGGTAGGCTCGAGGTAGCGCCGCGCCAGGCGGAGATCGAAGACCTCGTTCCCCTCGGGGACCGGCGTGTGGGTTGTGAAGACCGTGTCGGCGGCGACCGCCTCCACCGCCTCGCTGAAGCCGAGGCGGCGCGCGCCGATCATGTCGCTCTCGACGATCAGCTCGCGCAGCCGCTCGAGGGTGGAGAAGGCGACATGCCCCTCGTTGAGGTGCCAGACCGCCGGTTGGAGGCCCATGGCCCGCAGCGCCCGCACGCCGCCCACCCCGACGAGCACCTCCTGCGCCACGCGCTCCTCGCGCAAGCCGCCGTAAAGCCGCTGGGTGAGGGCGCGGTCGCGCCGCAGGTTGAGGTCGAAGTCGGTGTCGAGGAGAAAGAGCCGCGAGCGGCCCACCTGGACGCGCCAGACGCGCAGGTGCACCTGCCGCGGCGCGGCTTTGCGGCCGCCGCCAGGGAGCTGGACGGTGACGCGCAGCTCGGAGCCGTTCTTCTGGCGCACCAGCTCGATCGGCAGTTGGCCGTAGTCAGTGCGCGGGTAAACCACCTTCTGCCGGCCTCGCCGGTCAAGCTCCTGGCGGAAGTAGCCCCGGCGGTAGATCAAGCTCATCCCCACCAGGGGAAGGCCGATATCGCTCGCCGACTTGAGATGGTCTCCAGCCAGGATGCCGAGCCCGCCGGCGTAAACCGGCAGCGAGGGGTGGATGCCGAACTCCATGGAAAAGTAAGCTACCGGATTTTCGGGAGTGAAGACGATGCGGCTCTTCCTGGCCTTGGGCGACTCGCGGGTCTGCTCCAGGAACTGCCGGTGCACCCGCCGCAGCTGCTCGAGAAACTGCCGGTCCCGCGCCAGGGCCTCGAGGTCCTTGGCCTCGAGGCGCTGGAGGACCTGGACCGGATTCAGCCGGGCGCGCTCCTCGGCGGAGAGCGGGGCGAGCCGGGCCAGGCTTTTCCACAGGTAAGCCGCCTGCGGGTCCCAGGACCACTGGAAATTGAGCGCCAGATCCTTGAGGCCGCGAAGCGCCGCCGGCAGCTCCGGGAGGCGGGGCTGGTCCCCTCTCTTCATGAGTTGGTTCTCCAAGGGCTTCTTCAGGTCGTTTAAAAAACTCAGGCCCTCGGAAATATCACGCTCAAATCCATTTGGCAAGGGAATAAAAGAGGGCCTGCCGGGTATTACCAGCAGGCCCTCTTTTGAACTGGTGCGGCCCAATTTCCGGCGGGATTCAATCCGCCAGAAACTTAACCTTACTGGCTGCAGATCAAATCGTCGAAAGTCTCATCGTGCCCGTCGAGGGGCGAAGGCAGCGGCTTGCCGTGGATGAAGAGGCTCATCAGGCCGTTCACCGCATCGGCGATGTCCAGCTTGCCATCGTCGTTCATGTCGACGGCATCTTCGCAGTCCAGGGCTCCGGGCTTGCCCAGGAAGAGCCCGAGGAGAGCTTCGATGCAGTCCGCGATGTCGAAGCGATGGTCGCGGTTGGCGTCGCCGCGGCGGAACTTGAGCGGGGCGCGCGTCTCGGAATCATCTTCCGTTTCGCAAATCTCCGCCAGGCGGTCCTTGCACTTCTGAGCGAAGGCCTCGGCCGCCTTGGCGCAATCCTCCTCGGTGCCGCCGGCCTCAAGGCACCCGGCCTTGATCTTGGCCGCGATCTCGTCGCACTGGTCATCGCACGGCGGCGGCGGCTTGCCATCGCAGTGGGCCTTGCAGCGGGCGAGGAAATCCTCGACCTTCTTGGCGCACTCCGCCGGCGTGCCGCCGCTGGCCTCGCAGTGCTTGGCGAGGATGTCCGCGGCGCGATCGCAGCGCTCCGGGCAAGGAACGGGGGGCGGCTCGGGGTGGCAGTTTTCGTGGATGCACTTGCTCAGGAACTCGTTGGTGGCCTCCTTGCACTTCTCCTTGGCCTTGTGTCGGCACACCCGCTCCGTGCCGCCGGCCTCGATACAGGCCTTGACCTCATCTTCCACGCGAGCCAGGCACTCGGAGTAAATGTCGCGGGCTTTCTGGGCGCACCGCTCGGGGCAGGGCGGCGGCTTGTGCTCGCAGCGGACCAGGCAATGCTTCAGGACTTCATCCGCCTTGGCGCGGCAATCCGCCTCCGATCCGCCCTCCTCGACGCATTCCGCGAAGATGCGCTCGGAAATGTGCTGGCACTTGTCTTCGCAGGTGGGCGGCTGGCCGTGATCGCAGTGATCGAGGCAGCGCTGTTTGAACTCGGCCACCCTGGCGGCGCACTCCTCTTGAGTGCCGCCGGCGTCGAGGCAAACTTGCATCAGTTTATCGGCGGCGCCGGCGCAGCGCTCCTCGCAAGTCGGGCGCGGCGGCGGCGGGTTGCAGCCCTTCAAGCAGGCCTCGAGGACGTGCTGGGCGCGGGCTTCGCACTCCGCCGGATCGCCTCCTTCCGCCTTGCAGTGCTCGAGGATCCTCCTGGCGGCCAGGGCGCAGCGGTCTTCGCAGGCCGGCGGCTCCGGGCGCTCGCAGCGGTGGCGGCACTCTTCGAGGGCGTGAGCCGCTTCCTCCTTGCAATTCTCCGGATCGCCGCCGTTGGCGACGCAGTCATCGAAGACCTTTTGAGCGGCCTCCTTGCACTTATCGGCGCAGGTCGGCGGCGGCTCCTGGTCGCAGCGCAGCAGGCAGGCCTTGACCAGCTCCTCGATCTTCGGCCCGCACTCCGCCGGCGTGCCGCCGTGCTCGAGGCACTCTTGCAGGGCCTTGTCGGCAATCGCCTTGCAGCGGTCTTCGCAGGTGGGCGGAGGCGGCGGGTGGCCGCAGTTCTTCAAGCACGCCGCCAGGAGATCCTTGCCCTGGGCCCGGCACTCATCGGGATTGCCGCCCGCGGCGATGCACTCTTCCACGGCTTTCTCAGCCTGGGCGCCGCAGCGCGCTTCGCAGGTCGGAGGAGGCGGGGGATGGCACTCGTTGCGGACGCAGTCCTGGAAGACGCGCTCGGCCGTGGCCTTGCAATCCCCTTCGTTGCCGCCATTGGCGATGCACTTCTTGAGCGCGGCGGCCGCCTTCTCCCGGCAGTTCGCCTCGCAGTTGGGCGGTGGCGGCGGCGGGATGCAGTCCTTCAAGCACTCCTCGAGGAGCACTTGCAGCTTCTTGCGGCATTCGGCGAAGCCGGCCTCATCGCCTGCCGCGACGCCGGCGATGCACTCCTTGAACAGCTCGTGCACTCTCACCTCGCAGCGGGCGGCGCAAGGGAGCGGCGGGACGTGCTCGCAGCCGCGCAGGCAGAGGCTGAGGAGGTTCTCGCCTTTCTGCTTGCACTCCGCCCCATCGCCGCCGGCGGCGATGCACCTCTCGACGAACTGGCGGGCGATTTCCGCGCAGCGGTCCTTGCACTCCAGCGGGGGAGGCGGCGGCTGGTTGCAGTGGTCGAGGCACTCTTCCAGGGCGGCGCGGGCGATCCTGTCGCACTCTTCCTCGGTGTGGCCCCTTTCCATGCAGGCCTTGCGGATGGCTTCCGCCCTCATCTTGCAGCCCTCCTCGCAGCTGGGCGGAGGAGGAGGCGGGGGAGGGGGCGGCTCGCAGTTGGCCTTGCAGGCCTCGAACGCTTCCTTGGCCTTGGCGGCGCACTCTTCCTGGGTGCCCCCACTGTGGAAGCACTCCCTCAGGATGGCGGCCGCCTTCAGCTCGCAGGCGGCC
>JACQVS010000126.1 GCA_016209605.1 Planctomycetota bacterium | reverse complement strand
TTTTCTTCATAGGTGAATAATAATTTCGAAACGTAAAATAGTGGGGGATTTCACCGCGCTCTTCGGCCGGCAAGTAGCTGACCAGGGCTTCAACCCTTGTTGAGGAGCGGCGAAGCCGCAGGAGATCTGGGTAATGATCAGCCTTAAAAAGGGGTTGAAGTATGTCGGCTCGGCGGCTGCCGAGTGTTACCTCGGATTTGCCATTTTTATTTCCCAGAAACACCTTACCAACCGGGCGAAAACAATAGCTGCCAAAGAAGGCCGATCAATACCTTTTTCGGAGCTCGGTCCTTCTTCCAGTATAGAGGAAGCTGCTCTGGTGGGACCTTCACGGTTCAAATCCAATGGGATGTGGGCCGTGCCTCCACACCGCTGGGATGATCTTTCCCCAGAAAAACTGCTCATGAGAAAAGAGATGATTGAAGTTTTCAAGAAGGCCCTGGCCGGACTTTCGCCGAGTCAACAAGCCATCGTCACCTTGCGCGATGTTGAAGGATTGGGCTCCAACGAGGTGTGCAAGGTCCTTGAAATCAGCGAAAGCAACATGAGAGTGCTGCTTCACCGCGCCCGGTCCAAAATCCGGAGCGCCCTCGAGCGCTACTTTGCTGGAGAATAGCATAAAATGATCACTTGCCGTGACTTGACCGAACTCGTTACGGACTATCTGGAGGGACGGCTGTCCTTGTTGGAGAGGATAAAATTTCAGTTCCATTTGGGAATGTGCAGCCATTGCCGCGCTTACATCCGCCAGATGAAGCAGACCATCCAGATGCTAGGCAAGCTGCCGGAGGAACCGATCCCGCCGGACATCCGTGAGGAGCTCTTGCGCCGATTTCAAAACTGGAAGAGGTGAGCTTGCTTTCGAAATCTTTTTCTTTCGCGGCGGAGAGTCGCCTCCGTGGGAAAGGGCAGACCAAGGTAATTAGGTTTTTTGAATGCTTTGGAACTTTTTGGCCGGCCCGCAACGTTTATTCAAGATAACGTTGGTCTTATATCCGGCTGTTTTCCGAGCGAGCCTCGGGAATCTGGATTGCCAGCCCCGAAAAGCAATATTTCATCTTCAAGAGGTGCATGTATGAAGTATACTGTTCCACCTACCGTTTCCTTCGTGCTGCTGATTTTTGGATGCAGTGAAGTGAAGAAGGCGGACGAAGCAAGTCCTGGTGTTCAGCCGCGGTCCTCGCCCGCCTCGGCATTGACGTGCCCAATGTCGGGCAAACCGGCCCAGAAGGAGGTCACCTACGAATACCAGGGGAAGACCATCCATTTCTGTTGCAAGGACTGTCTTGAGCCGTTCAAGAAAGATCCGGAAAAGTACCTGGCAGCTTCAAGAAAATCCCCGGAGCCGGCGAATCCCCAGCCGGCCAATCTCCTCGAGGGCAGCCATTCGAAGTGAGTTTTTGGAAGGAAGGTCCAATGGCGATCGGTTTGCACTCGCTCTCACGAGGCGTTGGAGTCTTCACTTTTTACTTCTGGTTGTTTGGCATCCTGACGGTCGCGGCGCGTGGCAATGAGGTCTCAGCGGTGGCAGACCCCAAGATCGCGATACGCAAGTTTCGGGAGGGTTTCAAGGCTGAAAAGGGTTACATGCGCGCCTTGGGGGAGGATGGTTGGAAGATCCGCTTCCGTTACCTGCGGGATCTGGTCATGCTCGGCAGGGGGAAGAAGTATTTCGGGCCGCCGAAGACGTGGAAAGGCCTGTGGAGGCCGCAAAGCAATTTCTCGAAAACAAGATCAAGAATCGTCCATTCAATCCCTTGAACATCGGAGTAAATTCCTTGGAGAATGCCGAAGCCCAATTCAAGCTAAACGCGGTCGTGACCCAGCGCCTTGAAGTCTCTCCTGGATTGATGATCCTGAGGGTGGTCCCGGACAGCTGGTCGATCCCCCCTTTCAAGCCCGGACAGTTCTCGGTATTGGGGCTACCCCAGTCCGCTCCCCGATGCTCCTATTGCGACTCCGAAGATGAATCCGGGAACGGAGACAAATTGATCAAGCGGGCTTACTCCATTGCCTCCTCGTCCGTCTCCAAGGAATATCTGGAGTTTTACATCTCCCTGGTATACTCCGGGGCTCTCACGCCCCGCCTTTTCGACCTCAAAAACGGCGGCCGTTTGTGGCTCTCTCCAGGCATAGCCGGGCTCTTCACCCTGTCGGAGGTTTCCCAGGACAAGCACGTCGTCTTGATCTCCACCGGGACCGGCCTGGCTCCCTACATGAGCATGCTCCGGAGCCAGCTCACCTGTGGGGGAGAGCGCCGATTCGCCGTGCTGCATGGCGCGCGCCACTCCTGGGACCTGGGTTATCATTCGGAGCTGATGGCCCTCCAGAGGCTCTGCCCCAATTTCATTTACCTGCCGTCCATCAGCCGCCCTGAAGAGGAGCCGGCGCCGTGGTCCGGATTCAAGGGTTACATCCAGGATCTCTGGAACAGCAAAATCCTGGAGCAGGCTTCCAGGTTTCAATTCACTCCGGAGAATACCCATATTTTTATCTGCGGAAATCCTGGAATGATCGAAGGCATGGTGAAGATCCTGGCGAAGGAGGGATATCGGGAGCACACGCAGAAAAACCCCGGCCAGGTCCACATGGAAAGGTATTGGTAGCGACCGCAAACCGGATCACTACCCTTTCCGGCCGCCCTCGACTTCTCCACTCTCCTCCACGCGCGGCAGGGCGGCGAGGCATTCCATCTCGCAGTGCAGGTCGGGCCGGCAGACCCCGGCCTTCACCTTGGCGTTGGGGAAGCCTTCCAGGCCCCAGCGCTGGAAAACGCGGCGCATGCGGGGGGCGTCCGCCGGTCTTTTGAGATAGGTGATGCCCGAGACCAGATCGTGGAAGGAGGCCTGGCTTTCCGAAAGCAAGGCGGAGATGTTCAAGAGCATGCGGTCCACCTGGGCTTCAAAATCCCCCGCGTGCGCGGTGCGGCCGGCTTCGTCGACGCTGGCCGTCCCCGAGATGTAGAGTGCGACCTTGTTCGCCTCCACAACCTTCAGCCCGCGCGAGAAGTCGGAGCCGTACATCCAGGCCTCGTTCAAGGTGGGCGTGGTCATGGCCTCGACTTCCAGGGGCGTGGAAGATCTGAGGGCGTAAAGGCTGAGGGAGAGCTGATGGTCCGGGGGAAGGGGCGCGCCGTTGATTCCGGTGCTGGCAGGGTAAAGGGTGAGGCCCAGCTCCTTGAAAAAAGCGCTCCGCGCCCGGTTGAACTCCCCGTAGTCGCGCTCCATGTGCCGCAGGTAGATCCAGGTGCGCATCACGTCCTTGAAGCTCATGCCGAGCTGGTTCAAGAGCTTCTCCGCCGTGTAGAACATGCTGCACGACTCCTTGAAAATCCCCTCCGGCGAGCCGTAGATGTTGCCGGTGTGAACATGCTCCTGGCCTCCCAGGAAAAAGACCCGCGCCCGCGGCTGGGAGCAGGCCTCGCAGGCGCAGGGCGAGTCCCCTGGCACGTTCCAGGTGAAGTGATGCTCCGGCGTGAGCGGAATGACGGCGTGAGCGGAGATCTCCAGGCGGAGCCGGTCATCGAGGGGAGGCTGCTCGATCACGGTCAGGATCGGGAGATGGTGGGCCGAGGCGGAGGCTTCCCGGAAAATCCGGCGATGTACTTTTTGGAAGGCGGCCACGTCCTCCCGGATGCTGCGGAAGAACACCGTTTCCTTGACCAGGTGCTTGAGCGATCCGCCTTCGAGGTCGAGCAGGTCCTGGAGCCTCCGGCAGGCCGATTCCGCCTGATGGGAGATATCGTTTGACGCCTGGGGCTCCGGCCGGCAGAGCAGGAAAATTTCCTTGGCTCTGGGGCCGGTGAACCGGCGCAGGACACTGGGGGAGAGGTCGAGGCCTTCCTGTTCAATGGATTTGCTGTTCATCATGAATCGAAGCTTTCAACGAAGGGGATGTAGATTGCTGGGTGTCTGAGCACAACGCTTGCTGCCGCCGAGAGGCCGGAGGCGTCCTTTTTCTACCCGGGAAAGGGGGGCCGCGCCCAGGCGGTTGCCGCCGGCGTCAAACGCGAGGCGGCCGGTCAGGCCTTCCCGCTGGAGATTGGCCAGCGCCCGGCGCATGGATTCGCACGGGGGGTTGCCCGCGACGCGGAGGCCGTCGAGCAGCGCCGCCGCGCCATCGTAGCCGAAAGCGGCCGGCGCGCCGGGCTCGCCGCCGTATTTTTCGCGGTACCGGGAGCGGAAGGTCTCCGCCGCCGGACCGGCGGGCTCCGGCGGCGCGGCGAGCACCATGCCCTCGGCGGACTCGCCGGCGGCCTTGAAGAATGCCGGGGTAGCGAGGCCGAGGGGGCCGAAGGCGGGGGCCGCGATCCCCTCTTCCCTGAGCCGGCGCAGCGCCCGAGCCGCCGCCTCGGGAGGCGCGAAGAAGAGCACCGCGGCGGGATCGAAGGCCCGCGCCTCCGCGGCCAGGCGCTCGGGATCAGGAAGCTTCTCGGGGAGGAGGAATTTTTTCAGCTCCAGGGCTCCGCGGGCCGCCGCGGCGCGCTCGAAGGCCTCCGCCGCCGTGCGGGAGTCGTAATCAGCTTCCGCCAGGATCGTCATGGCCCGGCGGAGCCCGTTGACCCCATGGATTTCATCCAGCAAAGCCTCCGCCTGGCGGCAGTCGTCAGGCGCCAGCCTGAAAAACCAGGGGACCTTGATTCTCGTCAAGGCGGGGTCGGTGGCCCAGGGGGCGAGGAGGAGGAATCGCCCCTTGGCCCGCGCCGCCACCTGCTCGGCGAGGTGGGCAGTCCGGCTATCGGTGGGACCCAGCGCCACCAGGATGTTTTCATCGTAAACCAGCCGCACCAGCTCCCCGGCGCCGGCCTGCCAGTGGCTCGGTCGCACTGCCGTTATCAGACGGATCGTCCGTCCCCCCGCGGGGCCGCCCAGCTCTTCGAACGCGATCTCCGCCCCGCGCTGCAATTCTCTGGCGTCCTCGGCGTGCCGGTCATCGGAGCCCAGGAAAAGGCCGAATACCGCCGCCGCGGCCCCGTCGGCGGGAAAGAGCGCGACGGCGATCGCCAGAGCCAGGTTCCGTTTCAAGTTCATTTCTCCTTCCCTCGGTCGGGGGGGCGGATGTAGCGGAACTTCCCGCCGCGGACTTCCGCCAGCCAGGGCCTGCGGATGTTGTTGGAGGTCGAGTCGAACTCCAGCCTGCCGGTGATGCCGTCGAAGGATTTCATCGAGAACAGCGCATCCCGGATGCGGGCGCGGTTGCATCCAGCCGACCGGATGGCGGCGATGATCAGGTTCATGCCGTCGTAGGCATGGGCGCTGAAGGCGTTGGGGTCTTCCCCGAAACGCTCGCGGTAGAGTCGCTTGAACTCGAGCCAGGCAGGCTCCTCCCCCTCGGGGTTGAACGGCGACACCGCTACCACGCCTTCGGCAGCCGGGCCGGCGGTCTCAAGAAACTTGGTCAAGGCGCACCGGTCATTCGCGAAGATGGGGATGGCCAGGCCGCGCCGGCGCGCTTCCTTGACGATCATGCCCAGCTCCTGCGGGTTGCCGAAGAGGAAGAGCGCGTCCGGGGAGGCCTGGGCGATGCGCTCGAGCTGGCTGGAGAAGTCCCGGTCGCCGTTCAGGAACCTCTGCTCGATGACGATGGGGTGGTTCAACCGCCGGGCCCCCTGGACGAACTCCGCCACACCCACGCGTCCATCGCGGTCGTTGACGCGCAGCACCGCCACGCGGGAGAGCCCGCGGACGCGGAAGATGGCGTCGAGGAGAACGTAAGCGTTCTGGCGGTCATCGCTCAGGACCCGGACGATCCAGGGAATGGCGTGCTCGAGCAGCGTCGGGTCGGTGGAGCCGGCGTTGACGATCGGCACTTCCGCTTTCAAGTCGGCGCGGGCGAGGACGTGCTGGTGATTGCTGTCGACGCCGCTCAGGATCGCCCAGACCGAGTCCTGGTAGGCGAAGCGGCTGAGTTCATTCGAGGTCTGGCCCCACTGGACGAGGTCGGTGCGCCGGACCAGGCGGAACGGCTTCCCCTTGTAGCCGCCGGCGCGGTTCGCCTCCTCGATGGCCAGTTGAGCGGCGCGGAGCATGGGGCGGCCGAAAAGCTCCGCCTTGATATCGTTTCGAAGGCCGGAGCGGAATCCGGGAGGGAGGTCCGGCTGGTCCTGGTCTTCGAGGGGCCCGATGAAGCCGATGCGGATCTCCTCGACTTCCGGCTCCGGCTTCTCCCGGCCGGCCCCCCGGAACTCCGGCGCGGCCGTGAAGAACTCGTGGTAAATCTTCAAGTGCCGGTAGGGGAGAAGCTCCTCGGGAGTGCTGGCGTAACGGAACCGCGCCGGCAGGGCTTCCGGGGGCGCCGGAGCGGGCGCTGGTGCTTGAACCGACGCCGGCGCGGCCGCTGGAACCTGGACCGCCGGCGCGTCCTGGTCTGGACTGGATCGGGGAATCGCCGGCGCCGCGGCGGCCTCGGCAGCCTCGGGATCCGGCTCGCCGAGGCTGACGCCTTTTTCGGTCGCCACCCAGATCGCCTGGTCCTGGAAGTCCACGCCCAGGATGAAATTGTGGGCCATGGCCGTCTCGGTCACCATCGTGCCCGCGGGCTCCTTTTTTCTGCTGAACTGGATCTCGCCCTTTCCATCCTCCCGCCGGCGGTAAGTCGCCCAGTTGAGGCCATCGGTGGCGCTCAGCCCTTGGTCGGTGCAGCACCAGGCGACGCGCCCCCGCGCCCGCACGAACTGGACGAAATTGCCGGCCAGGCCGCAGTCCTCGGCGAAGTAGGTGCTCCACGCCCGGCCGTCGTAGCGGGCCAGCCCGAAGTAAGTGGCCTGCCAGAGGACCCCCTCCTGGAAATCGACGCTCGCGGTGACGTCGTGGACCGGGCCATCGTCGGGAAGGAGATCGATCTCCATTTCCTTGTCGGGGTCGCGGTATTCCCGCCAGCGGCCCGAGCGCTGGTCGTACTCGAGGATTCCGGCGCCCCAAGCGCCGACGTACACCCGGCCGCGGTCGATCGCCACGGAGTAGGTCCAGGGCTCCGCCATGGGGGTGTTCTGCTCGGTGAAGATGGTCCACTCGCCGGTGCGGAGATTGAAGCGGCTCGCCCCCATCGCCGTCGCCGCCCAGACGTGATCCTCGCCGGGATCGCACTCGACGCCGTTCACGAAGTCGTTGGAGAGGCCGCTCGAAAGCTGGGTGAAAGCGTCGATCCGGCCGCCGGAGAGCCGCGCCAGCCCCCCCATGGTCCCGATCCAGAGGTCGCCGGTGCGCGGGCTGAGGTCGAGGGAGAGGACGACCGGGTGCGGCAGCCCGTCCTTGACGCCCCAGGTCCGCCATCGCCCCTCTTCATAGCCGGCCAGCCCCGCCTCGGTCCCCGCCCAGACGCGGCCCCCGCCGGCGCGGATGCAAAGCACCTTTTCCGAGGGGAGGCCGGCGTCGAGGCCGAAGCTCCGCCAGCGGGTGAAGGGCCGGAGCGCCAGCACGTCCGGATTCCCGTCAGGCCGCTCCGTCCCGCCGGCCCCGGAAGCGAAGAACAGCGCGGCGGTCCAAGCGAGGCCGGCCCACCCGATCCACTTTCTTGTTTTCGTTTTCATGGTCCTGCAACCTCAGAGCGTTTTCAGGTACTCGATCAGGTCATTGAGATCGCTTTTCGAAAAATCGACGGTGACCCCGTGGGTGTCGTCCGGATTGAAGCGGGTCCAGATCTCCTCCAGGGTGGCCGCCTTGCCGTCGTGGAGGTAGGGGGCCGACTGGTAGATGTTCCGAAGCTGGGGGGTGTCGAACTCCCCGCTCGAGTCGGCGGGGGAGATCGAGCCCACGTCGGCCTTCTGCCGGTTGGTGAAGAAAGGCGGCGGATGGCAGGTGAGGCAGCGCGACTTGGGGGGAATGGGCGTGCCGTCCTTCATGGCGGCGCGCTCGTAAAGCGCCTTGCCGCGGGCCTGCGCCGGCGTGAGCGTGCCGTCCTTCGCCCGGTGGCTGTTGGGCGGATTGCGCAGCGACCGGAGGAACGCCACCATGGCGTTCAGGTCATCGAAGGAGAACGGCTCGACCCGGGTGAGGAACTTCGCGAACCGCATGCCGCACTGCATGTACATGCTGGTGTTCTTGCCGTTCCACTTGAACGGGCCGGTGCGGTCGATCTCGAGCAGGGTCCGGTTGTCGACGATGTTGCGCCCCAGGCCGTCAGGCTCGAAGTCGTACTGGAGGCGGTCGACGTGGTTGTTCGGGTGGCAGCTCCGGCAGCTGAACTGCCCCTGGAAGGTGCGGGCGGCGCTGTTGAAGAGCTTCTCCCCCCGCCGGAGCACGGTCTCCCGCCGGGTGGCGGTGACATCGATGGATCCGGAGATCTGCAGCCGCTCCACGTCGATGACCGCGATCCGGTCGGCGAGCCGCTCGGCGACGTAGACTCGCTTCCCGTCGGGCGAGACCGCCAGCCCTTTGGGATTCGCCCCCGTCGGTATCCTCGCCTTCACGAACCGCCGGCTCAAGCCGAGGTGGTTGCCGGCGGTCCGGCGTTCTTCCGCGGTCATGGACTCGAGCAGCTCCCGCAGCCTGGCCACCTCGATGACCGTGACGGCGTCAGCGCCGGAATGGCTCACGAAGGCCAGCCGGCCGTCGGGGGTGAAGGCGACATCGCACGGGTCCGCGTAGAAGGCGTTGGGCTCATCGAGCAGCAATTGCACCGCTTGCCGGGTTTTCAGGTCGACGACGCCGAGGCCGTTGGTCATCATCCAGCCTCTGGCCACCTGGGTGGCGGGGAGGAGATTTTTGGGCCGCACCAGGGTGATGAGAGCCAGATCCCCCTCCGGCGCGACGGCGACGCCTTCCAGGAGATGGGCGTTCTGGAGCTGGATCCTTCCGGCCACCTCCCGTTTCTCGACGTCCATCACCGTCACCTCCGACACCGGCGGGCTCGGCCGGCTGCTCGTGAAGGAGAGCTGATTGGTGACGAGGAGATGCTGCCCGTCCGGGGTCAGCGCGAGATCGTAGGGGTTGCTGCCGGCGGGAAGCCGGCGCGCCTCCTCGCCGCGCCGCAGATCGACCGCGCTGAGGTCGTTGCCGAACCAGTTGGCGATGAAAAGCGTCGAGCCGTCGCGGGAAATTGCCAGCCCCGCCGGGGCGCTGCCCGCGGGCAGGGCCGCCACGGCGGATCCGGATTCCAGGTCGACGACGGAGACCGAATCGGCCCCCTCGCACGACACGTAGGCGCGGCGGCCGTCCGCGGAAAGGGCCACGCTGTTCGGCCTGGATCCGACCGGGATCTCCGAGAGGAGGCGCAGGTTTTCGAGATCCACCACCAGGAGGGCATCTCCCTGGGAGGCGGCGGCGAAGAGCCGTCGGCCGTCGGCGGAGACGGCCAGGTTGAGCGGCGAGCGGTAGCGGGGCCTGGCGAGGCGGTCCGCCAGGGTGCCGCCGTGGCCGACATAGTGGCATGAAACGCAGTTCAGGCTCTCCGGCTCGATGCCGGTGTAGTATCGCACGTGCTCCGCCGCGAAGCGGTGGGCTGCAAGGCCGGAGGCGGCCAGGGCCAGCGCGGACGCCGCCAGGATGCCGATCCAGTTTTTCTTGCGACGTGAAATCATGCGAAGCTCACGATCCTCCCTTGGATCTGGGAATCCCGCTTTCCTTGCTCCTGGCCACCGCCGGAGCCGCGCTTCGCTCCAGGGCGAGGGGCACCCGGTTCTCCGGCGATAGCTCCGGACCTTCATGGCAGCCGATGCAGCAGCGGTTTTCGTTGGGGCGCACCCAGAGGCCGCTCTCGTCCCTGGCGAGGAGGCCATCGGGACCGTGGAGCTCGAGGTGGAGGGGCTGGTCGGCGGGCACCTCGATGAAGAAGGAGCCATCCGGTTCCACCGGAGCTTCGCCCAGCAACAGCCCGCCGGCAGAGAGCACCCGCGCGGTACGGATCCTGCCGCGCTTCTCCTCGGCCAGGGCGGCAAGGCGCGAGGCGTGGACATCCAGGCAGAGGAGGGTGCCCGTGGATTTACTCGGGTCGACGACGCTGGTGAGCTTGAGCGGCCTCGTCCGGGGCGCCGCGACCGCAAAGCCCGTCGGGCGGAGCGGCTCTTCATAGCCGGGAATAGCGGTTGAGGATAGAATGGACTCAGCCTTGGCCAACCAACCGCCAGGGGGAAGGCCGCCGGCCGATGAAAACCAGGCTTCACTCGATTCCAGGACCAGCTCGCCGGCGGCGATGATCCGGCGCGCCCCCAGAGGCTCTCGCGCCGAAACCGAAACCAGCCGCCGGCCCGGCGGCATGAGCTCGCCGCCGCCTTGCCATTCGGCGCCGGCGGCCTCTTCGGCAAAGAGCACCGCATCGCCGGCCGTCCACGGCCCGGCCGCGATGGAAGCGCCGCCGGCCGGCTCGCAAAAGAGCAGGAGGCCGGTTCCGTCCGGGTTCACTACCAGAAGGCGCCCCGGATCCTGGCCCGCCAGAGCGTGGCGCCGGAAGAGGATGCGGCCGTCCGGAAGCACCGCGGGGCTCCGATCGCGCGCCGATCCGAAAGTGATCGGGCTTTCAGCCGCGCCGTCGGGAAGGCAGGCGTGGAGGGTCCTGCGGGCGGGAGAGCCGGATTTGGGATCGGACCGCGAGTAAACGATGCGGCCGTCCGGCAGGTAGCAAGGGTCGAAGCGGTCGCCGCCGCTGATGAGGGGCCGCAACGAGGATCCAGCCGCGGACATTTCCCAGATTTCCATGGGCCCGCCAGCCGATCGCCGGCCGGAAAAGACAGCCCGCCGGCCGTCATAAGAGGAGCGGGGCGGCCCCAGGGCGGCAAACCCCTGGATGAGCACCTCCGGCCGGGTCTCGGGCTGCTCGAGCTCGAGCCGGACCATGGCCGCGCCGCCGCCATCTTCCGAGGGGAATCCGTCTCCTCCGCCGGCGGGAGCGAGAACCACCAGCAGCGCCGGCCTGGACTCCCTGCCGGGCAAAAAAATCGCCAGCGCCGCCAGGGCCATGGCCAGCGCCAGGACCGCTTTCCACGGGCTCAGGATTTTTGGGATTTTTGGTATGGTCTTAATCATCGGGCTCCTCCACGACCAGGATCTTCCGGGCCGGGACCGCGGCGAGAACCTGGGTCTTGCCGGAGGGCCAGCGGATCTCGATTTTCTCAACGGACTCCGCCTGGCCGAGGCCGAAGTGCAGCCGGGGGTCGTTTTGCGAAAGGTAGCCCGCGCTGGACCGCCGCTCGGCGACCTGGACGCGCCCGCCGGCCGTGACCGAGACCTTGGCGCCGAGGCCATCGCGGTTCGAGCCCTTCAAACCGCCGCCGGGAGTTCGGCCCCTCCCGCCGCGCAGGAGGATCTCGATCCAGGAGTTCCGGCCGCCATCGTTGCGGAGGAGGACGGCGGGGCTGTTCAAGTTGACCAGGATCGCATCGAGATCGCCGTCGTTGTCGTAGTCTCCGCAGGCGGCCCCCCGGGCCATCCACTCCTTCTGGAAAAACTCCCCCAGCCCTTCGGAGGCATCGCGGAACCGGCCGCCGCCGGAGTTTTCGAAGATCTGGGGCTCCTGGCCGAAAAGGCGGGAGAGGTCGGCGTTGACCTTGAAGATGTCCAGATCGCCGTCGTTGTCGAAGTCGAAGAAAAAAGCCCCCCAACCGACGAACTGGGCGCTTTGCCGGCCCACCCCGGCCGCCACCGAGACATCGGTGAACCGGCCGCCGCCGTCGTTGTGGAAAAGCGAGGAGATGGAGCTGTCGGAGACGAAGATATCGAGCCGGCCATCCCCATCGTAATCCCCGAAGTCCGCCCCCATGTGGGAAGTCGAGTCGCCGGCGCTGTTGTAGGCGACGCCCGAGGTCAGAGCCTGCTCGCGGAATCGAGCGCCGCCTTCGTTGAGGTAGAGGAAGTTTTCCATCGCGTCATTCGAGACATAGAGGTCATCGAAGTCGTCGCCGTTCAAATCGGCCGCGCTGGCGCTCATGGCGCGCCCGGCGCCGGTGATGCCCATCTTGCCGGTGACGTCCTCGAAAGTGCCGTCGCCGCGGTTGCGATAGAGGCGGTCGGGCTCGGCGGCGTAGGCCAGGGGACCGGGAAACCCATCCGGCGCGTAGTAAAGGTTGTAGTTCGGATCGAATCGGATGTAGTTGGCGACATAGAGGTCGTTGAGGCCATCCCGGTCATAGTCGAGCCACGCGGCGGCGGCGGAGCAGCGCGGATCGCCGACGCCGGCGCGCGCGGTCGCATCTTCGAACGTCCCGTCGCGCCGGTTCCGGAGCAGGATATTCGGGCCGAAATTGCAGACATAGAGGTCGGGGTAGCCATCGTTGTCGTAATCGCAGGCCGCGACCCCCATGGAGTAGCTTCCGGCGCAGCCGGCGCCGGCCCTCTCGGTGGCCTCTTCAAAGGTCCCATCGCCGCGGTTCCGGAAAAGTCGGTTGAGGGGGTTTCCCCTCGCCGGTTCCCCCTTGGAAACCGCCGGGCAGTACTTGCCGGTGGCGAGGTAGAGGTCGAGAAGGCCGTCCTGGTCAAAGTCCAGCCAGGCCGCGCCGCCTCCCACCGCTTCAACGAGGTTCGAGAATCTGCCGTCGCCGAAAGAGTGGAGGAACTCGACCCCTGCGGCCCTGGTGACGTCAACGAAGCCTTGCTCTCTTTCGGGAGGCAGCGCCGGACGCGCCGCTTGGGGGGAAAATTCCCGGCGGGCTGCCGAGCGATGGTAAATCGCCGCGGCTGCCAGGAGCAGGATCAGAACCGAACCGCCGAGGAGCGCGGCTTGCAGGGCTCGGGAGGATCGGATCCGGGAGGGGGGAGGCGGCGAGGGGGAGTCGCCCGCCGGCGTCAATACAGAACTCTGGTTTTGGTCTGATCTGGACATAGAGTCTTCGCTCAAAGTTACAATCGACCAAAACCTCTTCGACCACTCGCAGATGATAAAGCAAGAAATTAGTTAATATCGTTTATCTTTAACTAATTTAACTAAAATTTATCAGTTTTCCAGGAAAAGTCAACCAAAAATCTGGAAAGTGTAGATCAAAAGCGTTTGAGGATTGAAAAATCAATGATTTTATAACCGATTCTCGGGTAATCTGAGGGTCCATGACCCGAAAGATCAGCGCCGGCATCTTGATTTACCGTTTTCGCGACCGGAAGCTGGAAACGCTCCTCGCTCATCCGGGCGGGCCCTTTTACGCCCGCAAGGACGAGGGGAGCTGGAGCATTCCCAAGGGGGAGGTGGAGGAAGGGGAGCCGCTCCTCGAGGCCGCGGTTCGGGAGTTCGAGGAGGAGATCGGCATGAAGCCGGAGGGGGAGTTCCTGCCGCTCGGGAGCGTCCGGCAGAAATCGGGCAAGGAAGTGCACGCCTGGGCCGTCTCCGGAGACTGGACCGGCCCCCTGCCGGCAAGCAACACCTTTTCCATGGTCTGGCCGCCGGGGTCGGGAAAAGTCGTAGAGTTTCCGGAGATCGACCGGGCGGAGTTTTTCGGCCTCGGGGAGGCCCGGAGGAAGATCAACCCCGCCCAGGCGGAGTTCCTCGACCGCCTGGCGGAGCGGATCAAGGCGACTCCGGCTCCATGAAGGGGAAAATGACCGTGAGACGCCTCCAGTTGATCCTCTTATCGACCCTTGGGCTTGGTGCCATCGTTTTTTTCTTCCGCTTCGAGCTGGCGAAGATCGTATGGCGGATTCGGGGGATCATGAGAGAGCGCAAAACCGTTGCAGAGCGCCTGGCGGAGTACGGCGGGGCGGTCCACGAGAGGCTGCTCCCCCTTTTCGAGGCGCGCGCCGTGCCGTATCCTCCCCGCAAGCTGGCGCTGATCGGGCTCAAGGATGAAAAAGCGCTCGAGGTCTGGGCGGCGGGGGAGGACGGCAAGTTCGCTCTGATCACGACCTATCCGATTCTCGGCGCGAGCGGCCGGCTCGGCCCCAAGCTGCGGGAGGGGGACTACCAGGTGCCGGAGGGGCTCTACCGCCTCGAGTCGCTCAATCCCAACAGCCTCTACCACCTGGCCCTGCGCGTCAACTATCCCAATGACTTCGACCGCGAGCGGGCGGCGCGCGAGGGCCGCGGCCGTCTGGGGGGCGACATCATGATCCACGGCGGCGCCGGCTCGATCGGCTGCCTGGCCATGGGCGATGAGGCGGCGGAGGACCTCTTCGTCCTGGCGGCCGAGACCGGCCTCGGCCGCATCGCCGTCATCTTGAGCCCCGCCGACTTTCGCCAGCGGGAGCTACCGGAGCTGGACCACGAGCTGCCTCCCTGGACGGCGGAGCTGTACGCCAGGATCAAAAGTGAGCTGGCGAAGTTCAATCGATGAATGACAGGTCTATGGAGTCAAAACCTGGAATCATGATAAAATTTGCGCTCTTTCAAGCTCAAGATCATCCTGGAAATGAAAATGTTAACCGCGCCTTCGAAAAATTTCACCGGTTTGATGGCTCTGGCGTTCTTGGGAGCGATCGGCTGCTCCGCTGGTAAGGATCAGCCGGTTTCCGCCGTCAAGGATGGCCCCAGGGACAGCGCCCAGAAGAGCGCGGAGGAGAGCGCCGAGCAGGCCCGCCTGGACCGCGAGTACGAGGAGCTGGTCCGGGGCTTCAACCGGAAGACGGGCGCCCGGGCGGTCACCGTCGCGGAGGTGAGGAAACGGTTTGCGGCGGGCGAGAACATCCTCTTCCTCGACATCCGCGAACCGGAAGAGAACGCCGTCGCCGCCCTGCCCGGGGCCCGGCTGATCCCACCCTCGAAGGTCCGGGAGGCCGCCCTCGACTTCCCCGCCGGCGCCACCCTCATGACCTACTGCACCGCCGGCTACCGCTCCGGCCTCGCCGCGGTGGAACTGGAGAAGCGGCTGCAGCGGCCGGTCTACAACCTGAGCGGCGGCATCATCGCCTGGTTCAACGCCGGCGGCGAGGTGGTCGGCCCGGCCGGCAAGCCGGCGGACCGCATCCATCCCTACAGCGACGAGTGGGGCCGGTACGTCCGTCCGCGTCAAGGAGATGCCAGGTAGCCGATGAAGTTGAAATCAGGGAGAAATAGACCTCTGGCTTTGAGAAGGATGGTGGATTCGGGCTTGAAGACGATTCCGGTGGCTGAATTGAACTGGAAGTTTTTGACTTCATTTCGGCCGATGCTGAGACCGAGGTCCAGCTTGACGGTTTGTTCATCCTTCCATTCTTCAATGACCTCGATGAAATCGTAAACCATTTCTCTTTCCGGATCTCCCCCCGAGATGATCATAAAGTCAGTCAGGACCAGCCATCTGTCCTTGGGAACGGTGAAAAGGACCTGATCCGATTCCCGTCCGGTTTGATTCTGGTTGATATTGACGATGTCCCCCGGCTTGGGCGGCCAGCGCGGGCAGCAGCTTGCCGCTTGCGCCTTGAGATCGCGCAGCGCCTCGATCACCGGCGTCAAATCGGCGGGGTCGTTCGCAAAGGCGCAGGGCGGCTCGCCGCCTTGAAACAGCCAGCGGATCAGGTGGATCGCGTCGCTTATATTGATCCTGCCATCGCAATTGGCATCGCCGTTCCTCGAGGCCAGGGGCCGGCCTCCTCCGCCGGAAAAGGCCGGATTGCCGCGCGGAGACAGCACCGCCAAGAGAACCATCGCGATCAGAAGATTCGACGCAAGCAACAAAGCGATTTTCACAACGCGCATAAAAACC
>JACQVS010000125.1 GCA_016209605.1 Planctomycetota bacterium | reverse complement strand
TTTCCACCCTCTTCCGGCGCCGCAAGGGGGTCCGCCATCGCCGCGGCCACCGGCAGCCTTACCTGCGCATCCAAATCGAGAAGATCGAGAACTGATTCGTTTATTTTCGGCGAGTGGTATAATGCGGGCTTCGCCCGCAACTGAGCTATCCGCAACTTCTCCGCATTCTGCGGAGAAGTTGCGGAGGAAGAATCCCGTTCTTTCAAGGAATTCAAGAAACAGAGAGGAACGCCCCATGGCACACAAGAAAGGTCAAGGATCCACTCGCAACGGCCGGGACTCCAATGCGCAGTACCGCGGCGTCAAGGCTTTTGATGGCCAGATCGTCAAGCCCGGCCAGATCATCGTCCGGCAGTGCGGCACTTGCATCCATCCCGGCAGGAACGTCAAGCTGGCCCGCGACTTCAGCGTCTTTTCCCTGATTCAAGGGCGGGTGCAGTTCGAGTCGCGCCGGCGCGTGAGCGTTTATCCGGTCGCCGTCCCGTCCCCCAACTGATTGGAAACCAGAATTCGATGGGCTGCTAGCCTTCGGCTAGCAGCTTTTTTTATGTTCATCGACGAAGCCTTCATCCTCGTTCGAAGCGGCGCTGGAGGAAAGGGGTGCATCAGCTTCCGGCGTGAAAACTACGTCCCGCGAGGGGGGCCGGAGGGGGGGGACGGGGGGAAGGGCGGCAATGTCATCCTCCTGGCCGACCCTCAGCTGGCGACGCTGGTGGACGTTTCCCGCCGCTCGGTATACGAGGCGGAGAAGGGGCGGGGCGGCTCCGGGGCCAACCGCACCGGCAGGCAGGGCGGCGATCTGGTCCTGGCGGTGCCGGCCGGCACCATGGTCCGCGAGGTTCTTCCCGGCCGGGATCCCCGGCAAGGCCCGATCCTCGCCGATCTGTCGCGGCCGGGGCAGCGGCTCCTGGTAGCCCGCGGTGGCAAGGGCGGCAGGGGGAACCGGGCGTTCGCGACCCCCGTCATCCAGGCTCCGCGGATCGCCGAGGAAGGCGGCCCGGCCGAGGAGAAAAAGCTCTACCTGGAGCTCAAGCTGCTGGCCGATGTCGGCCTGGTGGGCCTCCCCAATGCCGGCAAGTCGACCTTGCTGTCGAGGATTTCCGCCGCCACCCCCAAGATCGCCGCCTACCCCTTCACCACCCTCCATCCCAACCTCGGCCTCGCCGAGATCGGCGGCTGGAACCGCCTGGTGTTCGCCGACATCCCCGGTCTCATCGAAGGCGCGCACCTGGGGCGCGGCCTGGGGACCGAGTTCCTGCGCCATCTCGAAAGGACCAAGGCGCTGGCGCACTTGATTTCCGTGGAAGAGCCCGAGCTGGAGGCGCTCGAGAAGAAGTTTCGCATCATCGAGACCGAGCTGGCCAGCTTCAACGAGGCGCTGAGCAGGAAGCCGCGCCTGGTGGTGCTCTCGAAATGCGACCTCCTGCCGGAAGCGGAGGCGGAGCGGCTGGTGGAGCGATTCCGCGAGGCCACGGGAGTCCCGGTCTTCGGCCTCTCCGCCGTCACCGGAATGGGCATCGAGGAGTTCTTGCACGCCATGGAGGCGATGGTCAAGGAGAGGCGGCCTACGATCTCTCCATCGATTACCGCCAGGCGCCCCCTCCTCCCAAGCTTCCGGCGGAAGAAACGGCCTGGCTGAAAAATTTATCTGGGCGTTGAACCTCGGGGCCGGTAACTTCATGGAGCTCCAGGTCCGCGGTCGCGGGGCTTGGCCACCCATCGTATACTTCCACGGACTCATTCTAGTCACGGTTTTTTGGGTCCAGTCACACAGACGGATTTCTGAGAATCAATTTCCTGCTGTATTGGAGAGTACCCATGGAACTGCACGAGATGCTGCGCAAGATGGTGATTGAAAAGGCGTCGGACCTCTTCATCAAGGTCGGCAGCCCTCCTTCCCTGCGCATCGATGGCGCCGTCAACTTCCTCGACACCGACGAAATCACCCCGCAGGACTCGCTGGAGATCTTTGAAATCATCGAGGACTCCAAGAAGGAAGGATTCCACAACCACACCGACATCGACCTGGCCTACGAGCTGCCGGGGATCGGGCGCTTCCGAGTCAACATCTTCCGCCAGAAGGGAACCATCGCCTTCGTCTTCCGGCACATCCAGAGCAACATCCCGAAGTTCGAGGATCTCAACCTGCCGGAGAAGGTGCTCAAGAGCCTGGCCAGCGAAAACCGCGGCTTGATCCTGGTGACCGGGACCACCGGCAGCGGCAAATCGACGACGCTGGCCGCCATGATCAATTACATCAACGAGAACTTCAACAAGCACATCCTCACCATCGAGGATCCGGTCGAGTTCATCTTCAAGGACAAGCGCTCGATCATCGACCAGCGCGAGATCGGCATCGACACCCCGACCTTCCTCACCGCCTTGAAGTACGCGGTGCGCCAGAGCCCGGATGTCATCCTCATCGGGGAGATGCGCGACAAGGAGACCATGGAGGCCGCCATCTCGGCCGCCGAGACCGGCCACCTGGTGATGGCCACCCTGCACACGGTCAACGCCACTCAAACCGTGGAGCGCATCATCAACTACTTCCCGCCGCACCAGCACGGCCTCATCCGCCTGCAGTTGTCGCTGATCTTGAAAGGCGTCATTTCACAGCGCCTGATCCCCAAGAAGAGCGAGCCGGGGCGCATTCCGGCGGTCGAGCTGATGATCGAGTCCCCCGTCGTCAAGGACCTGCTGACCGAGGGCAAGACCCACGAGCTTTACACCGCCATCAAGGAAGGGGATTACTTCGGCTGCCAGACCTACAACCAGTCCTTGAAGAAGCTCTATCAAAACGACCTCATCTCCCTCGAACACGCCCTGGGGGCCTCCGACTTCCCGGACGAGCTGAAGATGGACCTGAAGGGCATCTTCAAGGGGGCGATGTCCACCGACTTTAACTTCAATTATTAATGTCCGTTGAATCTTGGCGCGGCGTCTTCGACGCGCCAAGATTCAACGGACTCTCGCCATCCTTGACGTCCGACTCCCGAGACGATAATTTAAAGCCTTTGAATTGGAATCACGAAATCCGTTTCTTGCGTTCATATCAAAGGCATCTAAATTGATCCTCGCCGTCGCCCTCGGCAACAACACCTTGCGCCTGGCCTTGCTGGACCAGGGCCGCATGGTCGAGCGGCGCCATTTCCCTCTCGCCGGCGTTCCCGTCAAGCCCGAGACCTTTGCCGGCTTCACGAGCGTGGAGGGAATCCTGGTCGCATCCGTCCATCCGGTCCTCCTCCCCAGGCTGGAGGCGGCTCTCGCCGGCCTCGGCAAGCCGGTGCGGGTGGCGGGGCGGGACTTCCGCATCCCGCTGGCCAACCGCTACCGCCGGCCGGAGGAGACCGGCATCGACCGGCTGCTCGGGGTCCTCGCCGCCGGCCATCATTTCCCCGGGGAAGGGGTGGTGGTGGTGGATTTCGGGACGGCCCTCACCGTCAACGCCGGCTCGCCGCAGGGGGAGTTCCTCGGCGGCTGGATCGGCATCGGCGCCTCGACGGCGGCGGCGGCCCTTTGCCAGGCGGCGCCGCGGCTGCCGCCGCTCGAGCTCGCGCCGCCGCAAGGCGGCCTGGCCGGCGACACCAGGACGGCCATCAACGACGGCGTGATCTGGCAGGCCGCCGGCGGCGTCGAGCGTCTCCTCAAGGAGCTCGGGAAATCGCTGCCGTGGCCGTTCCGCGTGGTCGCCACCGGCGGCGACGCGCCGCTCGTCGTCCCTCACCTCGCGGGCATTGACCTCGTGGAGCCCGACCTGGTGCTCGAGGGATTGTGGCTGGCTTACGAAAAAAGCCGGCCGGAATCATCGGCCGCGGGTCGATGAAACCGGAACTCTCGCCCATGGAATCCGACCTCCAGGCCCGCTTCAACATCCATCGCGCCACCGCGGCGGGAGCCGGCGGCATCGCCGTGGTCGAGCTGTTCGGAGACGGAGCCCGAGCGGCCCTGGAGCGCTGCTTTCGCCCGCGCCGCGGCTGCCTTCCGGAGGCCGGGGAAGTGCGCCTGGGGGTGCTGGTCGATGCCGCCGGCAGGCCGGTGGACGAGGTCCTGGTCGCTCCCTTGCGGGCCTCGGAGTCCTGGTCGGGCTTGCCGGGCTGGACGGTCTCCTGCCACGGCGGGGCCGTGGTCACGGAGCAAGTGATGGAGGCCTTCGTCGAGCGCGGCGGGGCGCGCCGCTCCACCGGCGAGATCCTCGATCTGGCCGAAAGCATCGGGGCGCTGGACTGCATCCGCCGCCAGGCCTACGAGCGGCTCATCCAGGCCTACACTCCGAGAGCGGCGCGGTACTTCCTGAAGCAGCACCAGGGGGCGCTCTGCCGCCGGCTGGGGGATCTGCTCCGAGCGGTTGAGGAGGGGGAGCTGGCGGCCGCGGAGTTGCGGGATCGGCTTGACGAGATGTTGAATTTCTCTAATGAGGCTATTCGCCTGGGAGCGCCGCTGCGGGTCTTGATCGCCGGCCGGGCGAACGCCGGCAAGTCGACGCTTTTCAACGCCTTGCTCTCGTGCGAACGGGTGGTGGTGTCGCCGCTCCCTGGAACGACGCGGGACTTGATCGAGGAAATGATCGAGATCCACGGCTACCCGGTGGTGCTGATCGACAGCGCCGGGCTGCGGGAGGAGAGCGCCGACCCGGTCGAGCGGCTGGGCATGGAGCTGGCCCGGTCGGCCTCGTGCGATGCGGTGCTGTACCTGTCGGATCACGAAGGCCCGCCCTCCCCGGAGGAGCGGGCGTTCCTGGAGCGCTTCCCCGAGTCGCAGATCCTGCGGGTGCGCACCAAGGGGGACCTGGAGCCCGCTTCCCCGCGAGCCCTTACGTCCGGGGCCCTCCTCTCCATCTCCGCCAAGAGCGGCGCCGGGCTCCCCGAGCTGCGGGAGATGATACGCTGCCTCTGGCTGGGGCCGCCCGAGCGGGTCGAAATTCCTCCGCTCCCCTTCACCGAGGATTTGCTGCGGCGATTCGAGAGGCTGCTCGAGTCGTTAAGTTCCGGCGAACTGCATATTGACGTCATTCGCCAGGCTTTCATAAAATGCTTCGGCAAGCTCTGGTGACCCCGATTACAATGAAAGTAAAATGAAAGCAAGTAATATGACCTCGGATCTGTCTGGAACCCAATTGGCCCACGCCTCCGTGATCTTGAGCGCCGCGGACTTCGCTTCCGCCTTCAAAGTATGGAAGGAGGAGATCCGCTCGGCGCTCCGGCCGAAGGAGCGCTGTGCCCTGATCGGCATCAAGCGGCGGGGGTCAGCGCTGGCCCGCCGGTTATGGGAGACTTTCAAGAGCGCCATGCCCCAGCTGGAGTTCGGTGAGCTGGACATCTCGCTTTACCGCGACGACTACCACCTGCAGCTCAGCCAGCCGAAGGTGCTTGGGACGGAGATCAACTTCAACGTCGAGGGCTGCCGCATCCTCCTCGTGGATGACGTCCTCTACACCGGGCGCACCGTGCGCGCCGCCATCGATCAAATCTCCGACTTCGGCCGGCCCAAGTGCATTCAGCTCGCGGTGTTCATCGACCGCGGCCACCGGGAGCTGCCCATTGCCCCTGATTTCATCGGCAGGAAAATCACCACCTCGTTCGAGGACCGGGTGCAGGTTCTCCTCGAAGAGATGGACGGCGAGGACAAGGTGCTTCTTTTGAAAGCGGGAGCTGGCGCCAAAGGCCATCCATGAACTGGACCCGAAAACACCTTCTGGGCATCGAAGACCTCTCGGCGGAGGAGATCCTTTACATCCTGGAGACGGCCGATGGCTTCAAGGAGGTTTCGACCCGCAGCATCAAGAAAGTCCCCGCCCTGCGCGGCAAGGTCATCGTCAACTTGTTCTTCGAGCCCAGCACCCGCACCCGCATCTCCTTCGAGCTGGCGGGAGCGAGGCTCTCCGCCGACGTGATCAACTTCACCAGCACGACCAGCTCGACCATCAAGGGGGAGTCGCTGGTGGACACCGCCCGCAACATCGAGGCCATGGGGGTCGACATCCTGGTGGTGCGGCACCCCTGCGCCGGCGTCCCGCACCAGCTGGCGCGCGCGGTCAAGGCGAGCGTGGTCAACGCTGGCGATGGCACCCACGAGCATCCCACCCAGGCGCTGCTCGATATGTTCACCATCAAGTGCCTGCGGGGGAGCCTGGCTGGGCTCAAGATCGCGCTGGTGGGGGACATCAGCCACAGCCGGGTGGCCCGCTCCAACATCTGGGGCCTGCAGAAGCTGGGGGCGAAAGTTTACGCCGTCGGCCCGCCAACCATGGTGCCGGCCGCCCTGGAAAAGCTGGGGGTGACCGTCAGCCACAACCTCGACGAGATCATCCCCGAGGTCGATGTCTTCAACATGCTGAGAATCCAGATGGAGCGGCAGGCGCAGGGGCTGTTTCCGACCATCCGCGAGTACTCGCGGCTCTTCGGCTTGAACCGGGAGCGGCTGGCGCGCGCCAAGCCGGAGGTCCTGGTCCTGCACCCGGGGCCGGTGAACCGCGGCGTCGAGGTGACCCCCGAGGTCGCGGACGGCCCCCGCTCGGTCATCCTCAACCAGGTCACGAACGGCCTGGCGGTGCGGATGGCGGTCCTGTACTTGATTTCCGGAGGAGGAGCCAGTGCCGCGACTGCTCATTAAGAACGGCTGGATCGTCGACCCGGCCACCGGCCGGGATGAAGTGGGGGACATCCTCGTCGAAGGCGAGCGCATCGCCGCCATCGGCAAGGGGATCAGCGCCCGCGGCGGCGGAGATCTGGCGGTGCTCGATGCCACCGGCCTCCTGGTGGCGCCGGGGCTCATCGACATGCACGTCCACCTCCGCGAGCCGGGCAAGGAGGAGGAGGAGACCATCCGAAGCGGCGCCATGGCGGCGGTGGCCGGGGGCATCACCAGCGTCGCCTGCTTCCCCAACACCGATCCGGCCATTGACAACGAGGGGGAAGCGGCATTCGTCCTCCTGCAGGGAAAGAAGGCCGGCTTCGCCAACGTCTTTCCGGTGGGCGCGGTCACCCTGGGACTCAAGGGAGAGCAGCTCTCGGAGATGGCCGGGCTGGCGCGCGCCGGCGCCGTCGCCTTTTCCGATGCCGACCAGCCCCTGGAGTCGGCGGAGATGTTCCGGCGCGGCCTCCTTTATACCCGCATGCTGGGCAAGGTCCTCATCGCCCACAACGAGGACCGCTCCCTGCGCGGCAGCGGGGTGATGAATCATGGATTGATCTCCTTGAGGCTCGGCCTGCCCGGCATCCCCAACGCCGCCGAGGACATCATGGTCGCAAGGAACATCACCCTGGCCCGCATCACCGACAGCGCCTTGCACCTCGGACAGATGAGCACCGAGGGCGCGGTGGCGCTCTTGCGCCGCGCCAAGGAGGAGGGCTTGAAGGTCACCGGCGAGGTGACGCCGCACCACATCGCCTTGACCGAGGAAGCGGTGATCGGCTTTGATTCCTGCTTCAAGATGATCCCGCCGCTCAGGACGGAGAAAGATGCGGCGGCGCTCGTCGATGGGCTGCGGAGCGGGGTCATCGAGGTCATCGCCAGCGGCCACGCGCCCCACGCCGCCGAGGAGAAGGAGGTCGAGTTCACCAACGCCCCTTTCGGCGTGATCGGCATGGAAACTCTCTTCCCGGTGGCCTACACCGAGCTGGTGCTGCGCCACCACCTGCCGCTTTCCCAGGTCCTCGCCAAGATGACCGTCAATCCGGCCCGCATCCTCGGCCTTTATCCGGAGCGCGGCACCCTTGAGCCCAACCGCCTGGCCGACCTCGCCATTTTCGACATCGGCACCGAGCGCGCCGTCGACTCGAGCCGCTTCCTGTCGCGCAGCCGCAACTGCCCCTTTGACGGCCACCGCGTCCGCGGCCACACCGTGCACGTGGTGGTGGGGGGGAGGATCGTCTACCGCGACGGGGTGCCGGTGGAGACTGGCGAGAAGCGATGAGGCCGGGCGAGGGGGGTGGCGGGGGTGAGGTTTCGAAGGATTCCGGGAAACGCTGGATCGCGGCCTGGCTGCCGCTCCTCCTTTACAGCGGCTTGATTTTTTACCTGTCCTCGCAAAGCAAGCTCCTGATTCCTATCGGATCGATTCCCGAGTCGGACAAGATCCTTCATTTCGGGGCTTACACCCTGTGGGGGCTCCTGTGCGCTTGGGGACTGGCGCGCCACTGGCCGGCCCTCTCCCTCGCCGGCTGGGTTTCCATTATTACATTGGCGGGAACCCTTTACGGGGCCGCCGACGAGCTCCACCAGCACTTCGTCCCCGGCCGGGAGGCCAGCCTTTGGGACCTTCTGGCCGACGGGTTGGGCGGCCTCGCCGGCGCCGTGATTTCGGCCTGGCTGCGCCGGAAAAAATCCGGTGAATATCCCGGGAGCCGCGCCGTCAAAAAAGGCGACGAAAAGTTTTGAGCGCTGTCCAACGGCATCTTGACATTGCTTATGACCGGTTTGCGGGTTACGATGATGTTTAATTCTCAAAATTCATATCCACGGTTCTCAAGGGAGCTTGAACATGACTAGGCGAAGCATCCTTCCAGGCGTCCTGTGGCTTTCGAGCTGCTTGCTGATAGCTCCACCTTTCCTGGAAGCGGGAAACCGGTCTTCCTCCGCCGCCCGCGGCGGCATTTCGGGGGGAGGGCGGTCCTTTTCCGCTCCCTCGGGCCGCTCGTTTTCCGGGGGCGGATCGGCCCGCTCCGGCTTTTCCGGCGGCTTCGGCGGCCGCTCGAGCGGCTTCTCCGCTCCCGCGCCGCGCTCGGCGCCTAGCCGCTCCTTTTCCGCGCCATCCATTTCGGTGCCGCGGTCCTCGGCCCCAGCGCCCCGGGCTCCTTCGGTGAGCGTTCCCCGGGTTTCCCCCCCTCGGCCCTCCCGAGGGAGCGCCCTGGCGCCGCCCGCTCCCAGGGCTCCTTCGAGCGGAGCTTTCCGAGCCGCGCCGCCGCGAAGCCAAGTCGCTCCGCCGCCTTCCGTCTCACGGAATGCCCCGAGATCCTCGCCAGCTCCAGCGCCTTCAGTTCGCTTCAACTCGCCCGGCTCGCTGCGCGCGCTGTCGCCCCGTTCCTCCGCCACTGCCCCGGCCAGCACGTCGAAGCCCGCCAGTTCGCTGCGGGGGAGCGCCGGCAGCGTGGCCGGTCCTGCGGCCCTGGAGCGCAGCCGCTCCACCGTGGCCCCCTGGCGCTCCGCCGAGCCGGCGGGCGGCGCCGCCGCGAGCGCTTCGGCCCTGCGCTCCTCCCAGGGCTCCCTGCCGAGCCCTTCACTATCCTTGCCGAGCCCTTCATTGGGCCCGGTGACGGGCCGGCCCTTTGCGGTCCGGTCGCTCGACTCTTCCGCCGCTCGCAGCGCCGCCTCGCCGAATGCCTTCAGATTATCCGATCTCACCAGCCGCACTCCGACCGCTTCGATTGCCAGCTCGAGGGCGTTTCCCGGAGCGGGCAGTTCGACCGCTTCCATTGCCAGCTCGAGGGCGTTTCCCGGAGCGGGCAGTTCGATCGCTTCGATTGCCAGCTCGAGGGCATTTCCCGGAGCGGGCAGTTCGACCGCTTCGATTGCCAGCTCGAGGGCATTTCCCGGAGCGCGCAGTTCGATCGCCGGCTCGGCCATCATCCCCAGAGTCAGCAGCGCCGCGGCGGTGACCTCGCGACAAATCATCCCCTCGGCGTCAATCTTTAACCGCGCCAACAGTCTGGTGGGGCGATCCCGCGACCTGGTATTTTTCAATCATTTCCATCATCCCCACCACCACTTCTTCAGTCCCTGGTTCGGCTTCTCTTTCGGAGTTTATTACGGCGGGCCTTATTGGTCCTACCCGTACTGGCCGTCGGTTTACGTCTCGTATCCGTGGGTGGGCTACTACTCTTATTACGATTATCCTTACCTTAATGACTATGGCTGTGACTTCTACAGCGGTTATTATGTGCGCTTCGGGCCAGCGCGGGCGAGCTATTACGCCGTCTGCCCGGGCTGGGGCAACCACTACCACCAGCGCCACCACTTGCACACTTACGTCTGCGCGGCTCACGGGACGCACTACTACCACGTGCGCGACTGCGCGCTCTGCTACCCAAATGGCGGCGCTCCTTACGAATACCAGGGCGATTATGGGGCCTCGGGCGAGGCGGCGCCGGCCGCTGAACTGGCTCCGGCGGGCCAGACAGCTCTAGCGGGCCAGACAGCTCTAGCGGGCCAGACAGGCTCCGAGGCTGGGGCGGAGCCGGTGGTTCCGGCCCTCAACGCCGGCTCGGTGGAGGGATTGGATTCTCAGGCCGGTGAAAAAGCGGTCGCGGCAAAGGTTCCTTCTGCCCCCGTCGATTCCCTGAGCGGCTTGACCCCCGCCAAGCTGACCTTTGCGCTGGGCTGCCTGGCCTTCGAGCGCGGCGAGTACGATGAGGCGGCGGAAAACTTCTTCAACGCTTCGATCGAGGATTCGCAAAGCCCGGTCGTCAAGGTCTTCCTGGCTACCTCTCTCGTCGCCATTTCTGAGTACGACTACGCCGCCGCCTTCCTGCGGCTGGGCCTCTCCAGCCCGGAGGACCTCATCGGCTACCGCTTCGACCTCCGCAAGCTCTACGGCAAAGAGCGGCAGGCGGATTTCGACCGCCATCTGGCGCTTTTGAACGATCGCGTCCAGCTCCACCCCAACGAATCCAACGCCTTGCTCCTGGCGGGATTCACGGCCTTGAGCTCGGGCGACGCGGATCAAGCGGGGATTCAGTTCCACGCCTTCAGGGAAGTGGCCGATGACGCCGCCGACCGCGGCCTGGGAGAACGACTGCTGCGCGAGGTCGAAGCCCGCAAGGGGATCGCCGTCGCCGCGGCCCTAGACGCGACCGAGCCGGCGGCGCCCGTTTCCAGAAACCGCGCCCTTGAGTCCTTCCTCGAGAGCCCCACTATTGACGGCGTGCGGGCGTTACCGATTCGCTGAGGAAGCCAGCTCGCCGTAGATCATTTCTTGCCACTCCCCTCGTACGCCTGCGGCAGGGACCGCACCTCGAAGAAGTCGAAGGCCGCGTCGATCTCCGGGGCGTCGGCGGTGGAGTTCTTCGCCAGCAGCCCGACATGCTTGGGGCCGCCGTCATTCCACAACAACTCCGCTTGCAGGGTGAAGACCTCGCCGTCGGCGCTGGTGTAGCAGGAATAGAGCGGCCCTTGCCGGCGCAGCCGCAGCCAGAGGGTGGTGAGCTGCGGATCGGCTTCGGACTCGAGATACTTCACCTGCCCGCCGGCCTCGCGGAGCAGTACGAAACGCCGCTTGCCGCGGGCCCACTCCAGGGAGGCCTTGACGTGGTTGTCCTCGTCGTCATAGCAGATCAGCCCCGCCTGCTGGACTTCCCGAGCCGGCGTGAAGGCCAGGATCCGCGCGGTGACCTCGAAGGCCTTCTCCTTCGGCGCGTCGATGGTGAAGAGGTTCTTGTAATCGGTCGATGAGCCCACCAGCGCGCATGCCTGGGTGGTGATCACCAGCGCTCCCGGCCTCTTGCTCAAGGACCAGTGCGAGGCCTCCTCGTGCAGCACCTCCCAGGCGGGGGAGAGCTTGCCGCTGAAAGTGTCCCGGAAGACGAGCTTGCCGGCGCGGCCCCAGCCGGCAACCTGGCTTCTAGAAGTGTTCTCGAGAGGCTCCGACAGATTCACCAGCGAAAGGTTCGGGTCGAGCTTCTTGAGCGCCTCCAGGGCTTCGCGGCTCGCCTCCCTCTCCACCCACAGGGGATCGAGCTGGCCCTCGAACTCGAGGAAGGAAAAGAGGACCTCCTGGTTCATGGTTTGCAGGGTGACCGACCCGCGGTACGCCTTTTCGCCGTAAAAATCTTCCAGCTTCTTCGGCGACAGCTTTTCCCCTTCCAGCATCCAGGAGACCCCCTGCTCCGCGGTCACGGCGATGTCGAAATTGAGGGGGCCGCGGTATCCCTTGAGGGCCCGGGCGCCCCAGAGAGTGTTGGTCTCGGCCAGGTCGAAGGAATGTGACGGGATTTTCCGGCGGCCGAGGAGGAGGACATTGGCGGGGAGGTGGATCTCGGCCCCCCCGGGGAGGTTCAGGTAAGGGACGCTCCCGTAGGTGTATCCGGTTTCGGCGAAATACCCCAGCCCGAAGAGGAGCACGGAAGGGCCTTCGGAAGTCTCGGGGGAGGAGGGGTAGACGCTGCGCAGGGGCATCCGATCGCGCGCCCGGGTCCAGAAGATCAAGTGGACGTTGGGGGCGCTTTTATTGTACTCCGCCGCCACGCCGCTCATGCGCAGGCCGTTCTGGAAGGGCTCTCCGGCCAGGTAGCGGCACCCGCCGCGCAAGGCGAGGAACCCCTTTCTGGGGATGCGGAGGACGGTTTTTCCCGGCTCGGCGGGAATGAAGTCCTTGAGCTGGTCCTCGCTCCGGAAATCGTAAGCGATCTTGACGATCCCCGGCGCGGCCGATGGCCGCACCTTGCCGTGGAAGAAGCGGCCGGGGCCGGTGCCCGCCGCGGCTTGCTTGTAGAAGGCGAGGTAAAGGGAGGCGAGATCGGCGCGCAGCTCCCTCGAGCCTGGGAGGACGCTGGCCTCCTTGATCGAGCTTTCGATGCTGTCGAGGCCTTCCTGCCACTCGCTTGCGGGCGCCGCCGCCTCCTTCTTCACGAGCCGGTTGAATTTTTCAAGGGCCCTGGCGAGGTCGGCCACGAGCCGCTCGACCACCAGGGGCTTGAGCCTCTGTAGGTACGCTTTCCCCTTTTCGTCTTCGGCAGCGGCGGGCACGAGCAGCTTCCAGGCCCGGCAGGGGCCGGCGGTGTGGAGTAAAAGGAGCCCCAGCCCCTCGACCGCTTCCGCATCCGGCGCGGCGACCGCGGCCGCGGCCGGCTGGAGCAGCCGGAAGAGCGTTTCGTTGTCGAGGCGAGGGAGGGGCACGGACTCCGCCGCGCCGCCCTTGGCCTGGAGTTTCACCGCGAGGCCGGCGACCTCCACGACGCGCCGCGGTTCGCTGCGGACGGCCGACTTTTCATCGGTCCAGGCGAAAGGAACGAGGATCTTCTTCTCATGAAGCGCTTGAAGCTGCGCCTGGATCTGCTGGTACGCCTTTTTGCTGAGCGCCAGCTCCAGCTCGATCGCGTGCCGCCTCGCCTCGAGGAGCGGATGGCGCGGCGGGGGGACCACCTGGAGCGCCTTCTCGGCGTTTTCCCACTTCAAATCCCGAACGGCTTGAGGGATGGCCGCGGCCGCCGCTTCGATTTTTTCGGAGGCGGTCTTGAAGTCGCTCTCGGCCACCTCCACGGCCGCAATCTCCCCTTGCAGCGCCGCCGCGAGCGGCCCCCAGAAATTGGCCATGGCCTGAATCAGCAGGGCGCGGGCCTTGGAGAACTCGCCGGCCGCGGCCAGTTCGCCCGCCTGCCGGCGCGCCTTTTCGGCCTCCGCCGCGGCTTTCTCCTCGATCGATTTCTTCTTTTGAGCCGCCACCTCGCGGTTCAAGGGATGCTCCTGAGCGAATCCTTCGATCAGCTCGACGGCTTCCCGGAAGCGGCCGCTTTGAGTCCAGGGATCGATTTTCTGCTCCACCAGGTCCCTCAACCGGCTCAGGCCGCGGTCGATCTCCTTCCGGCGGGCCGACTCCAGCTCGCCGGCGGCCTGGCGATAGGCGTTCTGCCACTTCTCCTCCGGGTGGCGGTTCTTGAAGTCCTCGAGCTTGGAGAGCGCTTCCGCGAAGCCGAGCTTGCCGCTCTTCCAGCCTTCTTGAACGGCCGCCAGCTCTTGCTGGCTGGACTGATCAGCCGCCGCGGCGGCGGTCGAGGCGGCGTCAGGGCTGGGCGCGGCGTCGGGGCTGGCCGGCTTCGCCTCCGGAGCGGGGGGCGGCGTTTTTTCATTCTCCTCGGCCGCCGGCGGGCTGCTGGATGGAGCGGCCGCCGTCTCGACGGGCGGGGCCGTGCCCCGGTGAGCGGTCAAGAAGATGGCGGCGCCGAGAAGTAGCGCCGCGGCCAGACCGGCTCCGCTCCAGAGGAGCCAGGGCCTTTTGAAAACGGCTCGGGCCCCCGGCCAGGAACCTTCGGCCTTCTGGGAGCCTTCGGCGTGGTTGGCGAGGGCCCCGGAGAGGGCCTGGTAGACCTCCTGGGCGCGCTGGAACCGCTTTTCCGGCTCGCGCGCCAGCATACGGTCGACGATGGCCGCGAGGCCCGGCGCCAGATCCGGAAGGATCTTGAAGAGGGGAGGCGCCTCCTCCTTCACCTTTTTCAAAATGATCTCCACGGGAGTTTCCCCATCGAAAGGGAAGGCGCCGCTCAAGGCGGTGAAGAGGGTGGCGCCGAGGGCATAGATGTCGGCGCGCTGGTCCACCGGCTTCCCCTCGGCCTGCTCCGGCGCCATGTAGACGGGCGTGCCGAGGATCTTCCCGCCCTCGTAAAGGGTCTTCGACTTGCGCCGGTCGGCGGCGATGCCGAAATCGCCGATCTTGACCCTCTCCTCCGCGCCCAGCATCAAGTTGTCCGGCTTGATGTCGCGGTGGACGATGCCCTGCTGCTCGGCCCAGATCAGCGCTCGAGCCGCGTCGAGGATCATGGGGAGGAGGCGCCGGGCCGGCAGGCGGCCCTCGCGGTCAAGGAGCTGCTGGAGGCTCCCGCCGGCCATGTACTCCATGGACAGGAAGAAGAGGTCCTCGTGCTTGCCGGCGTTGAAAACCTGGACGACGTTGGGATGGTTCAATTTTCCGGCGCTGCGGGCCTCCTCGAGGAAGCGCTTGACGAATTCTTCATCCTCGCAAAACTCCCGGGAGAGGATCTTCAAGGCGACGGTGCGGTCGAGGGAGATCTGCCGGGCCCGGTAGACCGTTCCCATGCCGCCGCGCCCGAGGCGCTGCTCGATCTGATAGCCGGCCACCGTCTTGCCGATGAGCGGGTCCCCCTGGGCGCCGAGGATCGAGAGATGGGTGCCGCCGGCGCGGATGACATCGCCGGCCTGGAGGGCGCAATGGGTCACCTTCTTGCCGTTCACGTAGGTGCCGTTGCGGCTTTCGCGGTCCTGGAGCACGTAGCCGGCCGCGACGGGCACGAGGATGAAATGCAGCCTCGAGGCCTGCCGGTCGGGGATCTGGATGCTGCAGCCGGTGTCGCGGCCGACGGTGATCGGCTTTCCGGAGGGGAGCGGAAAGACCCGGCCGCGCAGAGGGCCGGACTCGACGACGATCTTGACCACGAAAAGGCCTCGCGAGGATTCTTGTAATAATTCGATCCTGGTTTTTTAACGCACCTGAAAGACCCCTCCATGATGACGGATCTTTGCCCCTTCTGCCAGCTTGAGATGACGGCCGGGGAAAAATCCCTCGTAAGCCGGTTTCGGGAAGGGCAAACTTGCCAAGACTCAGGACTTCGGTTTTAACCGGAAATTTATATAATCTTAAAGCGGTTTTAACCGGAGCTTCTTATATTAACCCCAGCGCATTGAAATTTTTCCTCAGGAAGTTTGAAGGAGTCCAGCATGTTCACCCGAAAATCTTTGATCCTCTGGGGCTTGGCGTTCTTGGCGGTTTCTTGTTCTCCCGGCCTGTCACCCCAACGGGGGAAGAAGACCATCCAGAACACCGGCTCGGACACCATGCTCAACCTCGCCCAGGCCTGGTCGGAGGAGTTCCACAAGATCAAGCCGGACGTCTCGGTGGAGGTCTCCGGGCCGGGGACGGCGGTGGGGATCGAAGCCCTCAAACAAGGGAACGCCGACCTGGTGAACGCCAGCCGCAGGCTCGAACCGGCCGAGGCCGCCCAGGTCAAGAGCAACACCGGCAAGGAGCCGAAGGAGTTCATCGCCGGGTATGACGGCCTGGCCGTCTACGCGCACAAGGACAATCCGCTCGAGGAGATAGTCCTCGAGCAGTTGGCGGAGATCTACAAGGAAGGGGGGAAGATCTCGAAGTGGTCCGAGCTTGGCGTCGACCTGAAGAAGATCTGCCCCAGCGATGAGATCGTCCGCTTCAGCCGCCAGTCCAACTCGGGGACGTACAAGTACTTTCGGGAGGCGGTGCTTCACAAGGGGGACTTCAAGCGCGGCTCGAAGGACATGCCCGGCTCGAAGTACGTGGTCGAGGCGGTGGGCGGCACGCCGTGCGGCATCGGCTACAGCGGCATGGCCTATAAAACGGATCATGTTAAATTCCTGAAGGTGGCGCAGAAGAAGGGCGATCCCTCCTTCGCCCCTTCCAATGAAACGGTGCTGAGCGGCCAGTACTCCATCGCCCGGCCGCTCTTCCTCTACACCATCGGCGAGCCGGAGGGGGAGCTGAAGGATTATATCGACTGGATCCTCTCGCCGGCCGGGCAGGGCGTGATCGCCAAGATCGGCTACATCCCGCTCAAGAAATAAAGCCGATGGCGATCCTGAATTTCTTTTTCCCGAGTCCACGTGAGCTCAAAACCCGAATCCCGTGAATTTTCCCTGAAAGGCTGGCTCTCCCGCCTCCAGGAGAGGGCCATGGTGGGATGGATCTACCTCTGCGGGGTGAGCAGCATCATCTTCGTCTTCAGCATCTTCTTCTTCGTCTTCCGGGAGGGGGCGCCGTTCCTGCGCGACCGCTTCGACTTCAAGGAGTTCTTCTTCAGCCCCGAGTGGTACCCCAACTCCGACTTGAACAAGCGCTACGGGGCCCTGGCCTTGATCCTGGGGACGGCCAGCGTCACCCTCTTCGCCATGCTGATCGCCGTCCCCTTCGGCCTGGGGGCGGCCATCTTCATCTCCGAGTTCTGCGCCGGCAAGTTCAAGGAGGCGCTCAAGATCACCATCGAGATTCTGGCGGCCATCCCCTCGGTGGTGTGGGGCTTCATCGGCCTCATGGTCATGAGCCCGCTCATCATCTGGGCGACCGGCGCGCCGGTGGGGCTGAACGTCCTGAACGGCGGCATCGTGGTCGCCTTGATGAGCCTGCCGGTGATCGTTTCGATTTCGGAAGATGCCTTGAAGGCGGTCCCCGACACTTTCCGGGAGGCGGCCCTGGCGCTGGGCGCGACCCGCTGGCAGGTGATTTACAAGGTGCTCCTCCCGGCGGCGAAAAACGGCCTCCTGGCGGCCGCCCTCCTGGGGGTAGGGCGGGCGGTTGGGGAGACCATGGCCGTCTACATGACCACCGGCCACTCGGTCAACATCCCCTTCGACTCCCGGTTCCCCTTATTCCATCCGCTCCAGTCGGTGCGCACGCTGACGGCGACCATTGCCGCGGAGCTGGGGGAGGCGCCGCACTTGCACCCGGACCCCTCGGGAAACTACCCCCCCGAGGCCCATCACTATCAGGTCCTGTTCGTGATCGGCATCCTGCTCTTCGCCATCACCTTCGCCATCAACTTGACCGCCGACCTCGTGGTCAAGGGCATCCGGAGGAAAGGATGAGCCAGGAACCGGCCATGAAGGACGGCAATCCCTTCGGCGAGACGGACCTCATCCGCAAGAAAATGCGGGCCGAGGCGGCCGCCCGCCTCCTTTTCGGCGCCATGGCGGTGCTCATGGTCATCCCGCTCCTCTCAATCCTCCTCTATCTTTTCTACAAGGGCTGGCCCATCCTCTCCTGGCAGTTCATCGCCGACGTTCCTCGCCACAACATGAAGGAAGGCGGCATCTGGCCGGCCATTCTCGGGACCATTTACCTCATCTTCTTCTCGCTGTGCGCCTCGGCGCCGATCGGCGTCCTGGCGGGGATATATCTCAACGAGTTCGCCCGCGACAACTGGTTCAACCGCGCCGTCAATCTGGCCGTGCTCAACCTCGCCGGCGTGCCCAGCATCGTCTACGCCCTTTTCGGGGTCGGGGCCTTCGTCCTGGCGTTCGGATTCGGGCGCTCGATCCTGGCCGCCTCCTTGACCCTGGGGATCATGAACCTGCCGGTGACCATCGCCGCGACCAAGGAGGCGTTGTCCGCGGTCCCGAGGTCATTCCGTGAAGCCTGCTGGAACATGGGGGCCACGCCCTGGCAGACCATCCGCACCATCGTGCTGCCCAACTCCTTGAGCGGCATCCTGACCGGCGTCATCCTCTCGGTGTGCCGGGCGGCCGGCGAGACCGCTCCCATCCTCTTCACCGGCGCGGTGTTCTTCAAGCCCATCGAGGGGAAGGGCCTCTTTGCCTACGGCCTTTTCGACCAGTGCATGGCGCTCTCCTATCACTTGCTTACGGTTTCCACCCAGCTCCAGGGCGTGCCCGAGGCGCTGCTTTATGGCACGGCGCTGGTGCTGATCTGCATCGTCCTAGTGTTCAACAGCGTGGCGGTCTCCATTCGCGTCTACCTGCGGTCGCACCAGAGGTGGTGATGATCCGAGCACATCCCGCCAACAAGATCGAAATCGCCGGCTTGACCGTGTCCTACGGCGGCAAGACGGTCCTCCAGGACCTCGACCTCGAGGTCCGGCGCAACGAGATCCTGGCGATCATCGGGCCGGCCAACTCGGGCAAGACGACGCTCCTCAAGTGCATCAACCGGACCATCGAGTTCATTCCCGGCGCCCGGGTGCGGGGGAGCATCAAGATCGATGGGGAGGAGGTCCATCAGATACGCGACGTTTTCCGGCTCCGGCGCCGCATCGGCATGGTCTTTCCGCTGCCGGTGGGGCTGCCCATGACGGTCCATGACAATGTCGCCTACGCGCCGCGCCTCATGGGCATCCGCGGGCGCACCGAGCTGGAGGCCATCGTCGAGAAGTGCCTCCGCCAGGCGGCGCTCTGGGATGAGGTGAAGGACCGCTTGAAGACCCTCGGCACCAAGCTCTCCGGCGGCCAGCAGCAGCGCTTGACCATCGCCCGGGCGCTTTCCCACCGGCCGGAGATCCTCTGCCTCGATGAGTTCTCGATCGCCGTCGATCCGGTCACCACCATGCGCATCGAGGACGTGTTGCTCGAGCTGAAGAGCGAGATGACCATCATCCTGGTGACCAACCTGGTGCAGCAGGCGCGGCGCCTGGGCGACAGGACCGCCTTCTTGAACAACGGCAATCTGGTGGAGGTGGACCGGAACGAGGTGGTTTTCTCGGATCAGCCGGCCAACCGTTTGACCTACGAGTACGTGCAGGGAGTTTTTGGATAATGGAGCCGTTTTCCAATGCGTACAGCCTCGAGACCAAGGGGCTCAACCTCTGGTACGGGGACTTCCAGGCGCTCCGCGACATCAGCGCCCGGATCCGCGGCGGCATCATCACCGGCTTGATCGGGCCCTCCGGCTGCGGCAAGACCACCTTCCTGCGCTGCTTCAACCGCATCAACGAGCGCTACGGCAACGTCTCCACCTCCGGGGAGATCCGCGTCCTCGGCAAGAACATTTATGAACCGGACGTCTGCCTCCAGGAGCTGAGGAAGTCGGTGGGCATGGTGTTCCAGCGGCCGAACCCGCTCCCCCTCTCGGTTTACGAAAACGTCGTCTTCGGCCTGCGCATCCACTCGCCGTGGGGGAGTTTGCCGAAGGCGGAGCTGGACGCGGCGGTGGAAGAGGCTCTGCGGGAAGTCTTTCTCTGGGACGGCTTGAAGGACCGGCTGGACACGCCGGCAACCGCTCTCCAGCTCGAGCAGCAGCAGAAACTGTGCATCGCCCGGCTGCTCCCCTTGAAGCCCCGGGTCATCCTCATGGATGAGCCCTGCTCGGCGCTCGATGCGGAGGGGACAAAAGCGATCGAAGACCTGATGGATAGCCTGCGGGGCCGTTATACAATGCTCATCGTGACCCATAACATGGCGCAGGCCCGGCGCGTCACCGAGGAGTGCATTTACATGCTCAACGGCGTTCTGGTCGAGCACGCGAGCACCGAGGACCTGTTCTTGTATCCGAAAGATGAGAGGACCGAGGCGTACATTCAAGGGCGTTACGGTTAAAATTGAACTGAAGAGGAGTTTTCATGGCCAAAAAATTCGACGCCGGGCGCTCGGAAGTGAAGAAAATGCTCGTGGAGATGGGCAAGAAGGCCGAGAGCATGATCCGCAACTCGATGGCGGCGCTGGTGGAGCGGCGGCCGGAGCTGATTGAGGAGGTGATGCGGGTCGAGGATGAGCTCGACCAGATGCAAAAGAACGTCGACGACCACACCATCCGCTTGATCGTCACCTTCAACCCGGTGGCCTCCAACCTGCGCTTCCTCCTCATGGTAGCGAGAATCAACACCGAGCTCGAGCGCATCGGCGACCAGTCGGTGAACATCTGCGATGACGTCCGCGAGCTGATCAAGGAGCCGCTGCTCAAGCCGCTCATCGACCTGCCGCGCATGGCCGTGATCGCCACTGACATGATGGACAAGGCCCTGGCGGCTTTCGAGAAAGAGGATGACACCGGGGCGCTCGAGATCATCAAGCGCGACCGGGAGGTGGACGACTTGAACAACCAGATCTTCCGCGAGCTTCTGACCTACATGATCAGCGACCCCAGGACCATCAGCCGCGCGCTGGCGCTCATCCTCATCGCCCGCTCCATCGAGCGCATCGCCGACCACGCCACCAACATAGCCGAGGAGGTGGTGTTTCTGGTGCGCGGCCAGGACATCCGGCATACCTCATGAATCCGGTTCACCCATGATCTCCTGGAGCATCGCCAAGTCCCGGTACTTCTGGAAGCTTTACGCCAGCTACGCCATCCTGGTGCTCATCACCACGGCGCTGATCGGCTTCCTCTTCGATTACCAGATGGAAAAGGCCCTGGAGGCCGATCTCAAGAGGACGCTCCAGCGCCAGACCTCGTTTCTGGCCTTGCGCGGCAAGAGCCTCTTCTCGCTGGCGTTGCCGCAGGAGATCCAGCAGGAAGTCGAGCGCCTGGGCCGCGAAACCCAGACCCGCGTCACCTTGATGTTCCCAGACGGCCGGGTGCTCGCCGATTCCGACGAGGACCCCGTCCGGATGGAGAACCATGCGCAGCGGCCGGAGTTCATTCAGGCGCTGCAAATCGCCGTGGGCAGCTCGAAACGCTACAGCGACACCAGTAAAAAGTATTTCTATTACGTCGCCGAGGCGGTGAAAAGCGAGGGCAAGATCCTTGGAGTGGCGCGGGTGGCGGTGCCGATCGAATACCAGGAGGAGCGCTCCGCCTCGGTGCGGATAACGGTTCTGGTCGGCATGGGGATCGGCATCGTCGCGGCGCTGGTGATCGGACTCTTCGTCACCCAAAAGACCACCGGACCGATCTTCGAGATGATCCAGGTCGCCGAGGCCATCCGGAAGGGCCACTACGAGAAGCGGGTGCGGCCGATGCCCCGCGATGAGTTCGGCAAGCTCGGAGAGGCGCTCAACCACCTGTGCGTCGAGCTGACGGAGAAGATCGCCACGGTGTCGCGGGACCAAGCCCAGCTGCACGCCATCCTCTCCAGCATGGTGGAGGGGGTTCTGGCCGTTGACGGCGAAGATCAAGTGCTCTTCTGCAACCGGGCCGCGGGCGAGCTGCTCGGGTCCGAGGATCTCCTGACTCAGAGGAAGAAGATCTGGGAGCTGGTTCACGTGATCGACCTCCTGGATCTGCTCGCCAGGGTGCGTTACGAGGGGAAGCCGGCGCGCCGAGAGATCGTTCTCCGGAGCGGCGGCCGGGAGATGATCCTCGAGGGCGCGGCGACGCCTTTCGAGGGCGGATTGGGAAAAGGCATCGTCGTCGTCCTGCATGACCTCACCGGCTTGCGCAAGCTGGAGCGCATCCGACGGGATTTCGTGGCCAACGTCTCCCACGAGTTGAAGACGCCTCTCACCACCATCAAGGGGTACGTCGAAACGCTGCTCTCCGGCGCCTTGCACGATGAGACCAACAACGTCCGATTTCTCGAGAAGATCGAAGCGCACGTCAACCGCTTGAGCTACCTGGTCCGGGACCTCTTGAGCCTGGCGCGCATCGAGTCGGAGGAGCACGCCACGCCGCTCAGCCCGGCGGAGTGGCAGCCGGTGGTGGAGGAGTGCCTCAAAAACTACGAGGTGGTTCTCATGGAGAAGAATCTGACCGCCGCCGTCGAGCCGCCGTCCGAGCCGGTGGTGGTGCCGGGAAACTCCGAGGCCATGGCCCAGGTGATCGACAACCTCCTCGACAACGCCGTCAAGTACACGCCCGTGGGCGGGAAGGTCACCATCCGCATTTACGTGCAGGATGGTCAGGGCTGCCTCGACGTGGAAGACACCGGCATCGGCATCCCGGAACAGGATCTGGAACGTATCTTCGAGCGGTTTTACCGGGTTGACAAGGCCCGCTCCCGCGAGCTGGGCGGCACCGGCCTGGGGCTGTCCATCGTCAAGCACCTGGTGCAGTCGATGCACGGAACGGTCGCGGTGGCAAGCCAGATTGGCAAGGGAAGCCGCTTCACGGTGAAGATCCCGCTCGCGAAATAAACCTCCGATTTTTTTCTCACCGCCCGAGCCCGGCTGTGGCAGAATCTGAGAAAAAATCCGATCCGAGGTTCATGAATATGGCGCCGCAGGAAGAAATCACCGTTCTCATTCCGGAGGAGCAGATCCAGAAACGGGTGAAAGAGCTGGCCGAGGAGATCCGCCGGAATTACCTGGGCAAGTGTCCGGTCCTGGTGGGTGTCCTGCAAGGGGCCTTCGTCTTCATGGCCGACCTGATCCGGCAGTTGCGCATGCCGCTGGCGGTCGATTTTTTGCGGATTTCGAGCTACGGAAAGAACCTGGTGACCTCGGGAGAGGTCAAGATTCTTCTCGATCTGACGATTCCCATAGCCAACCGTTCGGTCATCCTGGTGGAGGACATCGTCGACACCGGCCTCACCGTGGATTATCTCAAGGCCAATTTGCTGGCCCGCCAGCCGGAGTCTCTGGCCGTCTGCGCGCTTCTTCAAAAGCCGGAAAACACCATCAAGCTGACCCCCATCGACTACCTGGGCTTCACCATCCCCAATCACTTCGTCGTCGGCTACGGCCTTGACTACGCCGGCCGCTTCCGGGATCTGCCCTATCTCGGCATCCTGCCCAAGAGCATGAAGGAGCCGTAACCGCAAAGATTCGAGGATCAAAAGGTCATGACCCAAACATCAAGTTCCCCGCCGCCGGCCAGAAAGCCGGTGCGCTGGTTCCGCTGGTTTCTGTTCTTGCTTTTTATCGGGGCGGCAATCTGGCTGTGGCGTTCCTGGTTCATGGTGCCGGAGGTCCCGGAGCGTGCGGTTCTCGTCCTCGACCTCCTCGATGGGGTGGCCGAGCGCTCGAAGACGCAGCTTGCCGATTACCTCTTCGGCGGCGGAGAGGAGGACCTGGTTTCGATTTCCAGGGCGCTTCATCGCGCCGAAGGCGATCCGCGGGTGAAGGGGCTACTCCTGCGTGTGGGCGCTCCGGAGATAGGATTCGGCCGAGTGGAGGAGCTTCGGGCCATGCTGGGCCGGTTCAAGGAGAAAGGGAGGTTCGTGGTGAGCGTCCTCGAGTCGCCCGACACTCTGGGCTATTTCCTGGCCGCGGCGGCGGACACGATTTACCTCGAGCGGGTCAGCGAGCTGTCCTTGGTGGGGCTTGAGCTGCAGGCTTATTTCATCGGCGAATCCTTGCGGCGGTACGGCATCGAGGCCGACATGCTGCGTGTGGGGGAATACAAGGGGGCTTTCGAGGAGCTGACCGGCTCGAGCGCTTCGTCCAAATTGAAAGAGGCCTTGGAGGCCAACATCGAGGCGCTTTACAAGACTCTCATCGAAGCCATAGCGGCCGCAAGGAAGCTGCCGGAAGACCGGGTGCGGGCGCTGATTGACAGCGGCCCTTTTTCTTCGGAGCGGGCGCTCAAGGAAGGCCTGGTCGATCAGCTGGTTTACCGTGACGAGATTCCTGGACTCATCACCGCTCGCTGCGGCGGAGCGGCCGCTGAAGAGCTGAGCGTGGGGGATTATGTCAAGCGCACCAGCTCCTTCAGGGAGGGGCAGATCGGCCTGGTCCATGTTCAGGGACTGCTGGTCGACCGCCAGGGGTCCGGCATTCACTGGCTGGGGCGCCTGGCGGGAGCGGACCGCGTCCGGGAGGCGCTTCGCGCCGCCCGCGAGGATTCGAAGATCAAGGCCGTGATCGTGCGGATCGACAGTCCCGGCGGCACCCTCTCCGCGGCCGAGGCCATCTGGAGGGAAATCCGCTTGACTCACGACCAGAAGCCGGTGGTGGCCAGCATGGGGGAAACGGCCGCCTCGGGCGGGTACTACATTGCCGCGGCGGCGGACCGGGCGCTGGCTCATGGCGGCACGATCACCGGCTCGATCGGAATTTTCGGCGGCAAGCTCGTGGTGGAGGATCTGCTCAAGGAAAAAAAAGTGGCGGTTGAAACCGTCTCCCGCGGCGCCCATGCCGAGATGGAAGGGTTTCACCGGAAGTTCAGCGAGGAGGAACGGAAAGTTCTCGAGGGGCTGCTCAAAGAGGGATATCAACTTTTCGTGCAGCGGGTGGCCGAAGGCCGGAAGAAGAGCTTTGAAGAAGCCGAGCGCGCCGCGCAAGGGCGGGTATGGACCGGTCGCGAGGCGATGGCTCTCGGCCTGATCGATGGCCTGGGAGGGCTGGATGAGTCTCTCAAGTCCGCGTGCGGGCTGGCGGGAATCGATCCCGCCGAGGCGGGAGAGCCCGTCATCTTCCCGCCGGAGAAAGGCCTTCTGGAACTCCTCAGCGCCGGGGAGGAGAACTCCAGAATGCTGAGGTTGGCGGGCGCTCGCTCCGAGGGCGGAATTCTCGCCATAAAACCGTCCGAGGTCTTGAAGAGCCTCGAGGCGCTTGGCCTCACGAACGGTCGGCACCGGCTGGCGCTGCTCCCCTTGGTCTTCAAGGTGCGGTGAAAGGGATGCTTCTCGAATCGCTTCAGGCCGGGGCGGCGTCAGGAGGTCCAGGGGCGGTCAAAGAAGCGGAAGCGAGCGAAAACCTTCGCCAGCGGCTGGAGCGGTTCGGTCAGGGCGCGATCGCCCTTGATGCCGTAGCGAGCCATCTTCCGGTAGAGGTTGGTGCGCGGTATCCCCAGCAGTCGGGCCGCTTCGGCGCAGTTGCCGCCGGTGCGGCGGAGGGCGGTGCGGATGATGGTGCCCAGGATCTCTTTTTCGGCGTCATCCAGGTTCAAGTCTTCCGGCAGGATCATTTGCGAGTCCAGGGCTGTCTGGAGGGAGCGGATTTTTTCGGAGAGGTGATGCGGCAGGATAGGCGAGTATCCCAGAACCACCGCCCGCCAAATTTCGTTCTGAAGCTCCCGGATATTGCCAGGCCAGCTGTAGATCTTCAACAGGTTCAAGGTTTCCGGATGGAGCGCCGGGGCTTGAACGCCCAGGCGCTCGGCGTGCAACTTCAAGAAGTGCCGGCACAAGTGGGGGAGGTCTTCCGTGCGATGGCGGAGAGGGGGAACGAAGATCTTGACCACTTCCAGGCGGTAGTGCAGGTCGAGGCGGAAGCGGTGCCTGGCGACTTCATCTTCAAGCTTGCGGTTGGTGGCGGAGATCAACCGGAAGTCGACCGGCAAGGTCTCCCTTCCCCCTACCCGCCGTACTTCCCGCTCCTGCAGGACCCGCAGGAGCTTGGCTTGCAGGGCCAGGTCCATCTCGGCGATTTCATCGAGGAACAAGGTGCCGCCGCTGGCCCTCTCGAAGATGCCGGGCTTCGAGGCCGAGGCGCCGGTGAAGGCTCCCCGCTCCACTCCGAAGAACTCCGACTCGAGGAGGCTTGCCGGAACAGCGGCGCAGTTTTCCGTGAGGAAGGGGCCGTTTCTTCGCGCGCTGAGCTTATGGACGGCCTTGGCGATCAGCTCCTTGCCGGTGCCGCTTTCTCCTTCGATGAGCACGGCGGCGTCGGTGGGAGCGATTTGAATGACGTTTTCGAGAATGTCTCTCATGGGCTTGCTGGCGGCGATGATTTCTGAAAAGCGGGGATCGAGATGGCCGCCGGCGCGGATCAACGGATGGGAAGCAGAAGCATCCGGAGTCGTGAGTGCGGCGCAACCGATGGTTTTCTGCCTCATGGTCCATGCCAGCTTGCACCAGGAGCCGGCCTGAGAAAGATAAGGTACGAGGGCGTGAGGATCGGCTTTGAAGGCGGGAGCCAGATGGATTTTGTTCCCTCCAAAGAGAAGGCAGCTGTCCAAGCTGGCCTGGCTGGCAGGGAGGGTTGACCCGAAGAAGACTCCAACTTGCCAGGTCGGTTTTCCGGGTCGGTCCAGGCCGGTTTGGATAGCCAACTGATGATTCCGTAAGGCTGTTTCCAGATTGCCGGTGAGGAGGCGGCGGGGATGGAGGATGGGTTTGCGATGGCGGGTACGGCCGAGGAGGTCAAGGATCTCCGCTTCGTCGCCGCTGCGGCTGGACAGCGTCAGGTACAGCCCGAAAGAGGCGCCGGTGGCTGAAAGGAGGTGATCGAGAACTGACTCCAAAGAAGCCTCCGATTCGCTGAGAAGCTTTAAAAAAGCTTCCGGATCAATGCTGGAAGCAGCGGCCTCGGGGGCTGGATGGCCGGGTTTTTGGAATGATGCGCCTTCGGGGCCGCTGTGAGGCTGAACGGCTGTTTTTGATGAAAGTGAATGTCCCATCACCAGAGTCCTTTCATCTCTCAAAGTCAACTTCCCGAGGGGAAGGTTCGGAAATCCCGGCGCTGGCGGCGTGGCAAAAGCAGTTCCACCGGCCCGGAGGCGATGACTCAAATGAAATTAACGACAGATTTCAAGCGTGGGGAAGGCAAGGGAGGGCAATGGTAGCCGAAGGGATGGGAAAGTCAAATAAGAACGGTAAATTTTTGGAACAAACCGGAGGAGATCTCTGCAGAACCGGGAAGGAGCCTTCCCCACATCCTCCGTGGATTCCAGCGAGTCTCCTCCGGAAATACCATCATTCAGGGAGGCCAGGAGGCGGGTGGGTTTCAAAAATTCCCCGGATGCTTCGAGGAAATCATGGGCAAGATAAAAGGAGGGCGTTCCTGAGGGGGTAGAAATAGTAGGGAGTGGGAAGGTGTGAAAGAGAGGAACGCCGCTCCATGTTCTATTCTCGTCATTAAAACCTTTCGTCCATGCTTTTCGGCCGACGGTTCGTGGCCGGAGCGATGGCCGGCCGGCGAACGACTCGCCCGGCGAAAGACTGGCCAGTAATATTTCCTATAATCAAATTAATGTCAACAATAAATTTTAAAATATTTATTCATTTTCTGCGGTTTTGGACTGGTGGAACGAAAATGCACGTCCCATGCCAGTGGCTTCCCCAAGCGCCTTGAATCGGCAAAAACGGCGCCCTCGAGGGCCGGCCAAAAGAAGGCAGAAAGGCGGAAAGGTAGACCGCCGGCTTGACTATCCCTTTTCCAGCCTTATAATTACCGCCTTTACCTGAACGGCGCCTTGCCGCGGCGTTCACAACCTATTGACAGCCCGTTCCCCCGTAGCTCAACTGGTAGAGTAACCGGCTGTTAACCGGTGTGTTCTTGGTTCAAGTCCAAGCGGGGGAGCCACAGTTTTCCAACGATCAAGCCCCTGGCCCAGCATCTGGGGGCTTGGTCTTTATTTAGCTCCAGCCGTAACTCCAAACCCAAGCAACACCTGCGCTAACGCCATCGCGCGCCGGTTACTCTCCCGCCCTTCACCATCACCCCGCCCGGTTCAAGTCCAGAACGCTTTTTTGGCCAAAATTGCTCTCCCCCTCTCCGAGAGCAGAGATGGTTAACAGCGAACGGTAGGAATAGGCACCCGGACCTGATGGTTCGAACTTTTCTCGGTGGTGAACAGAATAGAGAGCATGATAAAATGCGGCCAGTGATTTTCACATTACCAAACGTCTACGGTTTTCTCTGGCGATAGGGGGAGTCATGAAGCCAAAGTCCAAAAACGTCTACCAATTCAAAATCACCCTCAAGGGGGTAAAACCCGCTATCTGGCGGCGGATCCAGGTGCCGGAGACCTTCACCTTCTGGAACCTCCACGTGGCGATCCAGGACGCCATGGGCTGGACCGACTCCCACCTCCACGAGTTCGATATCGTCAATCCCAAAACCGGCGACCAAGAGGCGGTCGGGATTCCGTCGGACGATGACTTTGACGATGCCTTTGGGAATGAGATTCTCCCTGGCTGGGAGCGCGCCATTTCCAAATATTTCTCCCCGGCGAATAAGAACTCCCGCTACCTCTACGACTTTGGCGACAGCTGGGAGCACGCCGTAGTCCTGGAGAAGATCCTGCCGCTGGAGAAAGGTGTCAAATACCCCGTCTGCCTGGGCGGCAGCAGGGCCTGTCCACCGGAGGATGTCGGCGGGGTGAGGGGGTATGAAGAATTTCTCGAGGCCATCAAAGACCCGAAGCACGAGCGGCACGAGGAGCTTTTAGAGTGGGTCGGCGGGGAGTTCGATCCGGAGGAATTCGAGGCGGAGGAAATCCACTTCGACGATCCCCGGAAGCGGCTCAAGAATGTCCTTGAGCCTGGAATTTGACACCGAGCTCAGCCAGGATGGACGGCATACCGTGAATCCCGGCAGTGTTGGCATCCGGTTGCTTGCTTATTCTCCCAGCTTGGTGTGCCCCCACTGGGGGACGTGCAGCTTCCTGATCTGCCGCTCGCTCAGGTCTTTTCCACCAGCCAGGATGGTTTCCTGGAGGGGAACTGGCAAGTTCAGCAGATTCATCACCTGCGTCATCCGCGCCCGACTGATCCCCAACCATCGCGCTGCCGAGGCGTAGTCCCTGATGGCCCCCGCCTCCACCTGCCTCTCGACGTAGTAGGCCAGCGCCAGCATCCGGGCGATCGGGGTGGCCCCGGGTTTGGCGGCGATAGCTGTGGCTTTGGATGGCGTTGCCTCCTTGGGGGTATGCTGGCTGGTTGTTGCCGGTTCTTTTCTCCTCCAGCACACCTTTCGGAAATTGACTTTGAACTTGACCGTCAAATCGTTCATGCCGACTCGCTCCTTTCGTCTTTCGCCAGCATCCGGACGCCGCCGGGCCGGAAGGTGATGGCCACCTCGTCGGCCTTGGCATCGTAGGTCACCTGCTCGATCAGGAGCTGCAGCACCCTTGCCTTCTCGGCCGGCAGCAGCGCATCCCAGATCGGATCGAAGGTGGTGAGAGCCTTTCTCAAGTCGGCCTCGTCGATGACCCGGTTGTCGATGGCGGCCAGCTCGCCCCCGATCCCCTCGGTGCGGTCCTGGGCCTTGTTGAGCGCCGTGTCAACATCGCCCAGCCGCTCGAGAATGGCTGGCTTCCCAGCGCCGCCCCCTTCGATAGCATCCAGCAGATTTTTCCGCTGGCTGCTGAGCTTCTGCTTCTCCTTATCCAGCCGGCGAAGCTCGGCTTCAAGTTCCGGCTTCCTGGCCACGATTTCCTTCTTCGCGGCCTTGATGGTCGCCGACAAAAGCTTCGGGTCTCTTCCAACGGAACGGATGTGGTCGAGGACGTAGTGCTCCATGTCGCCGGCGGGGACGCGGCTGCCAGGGCAGGCGTCAGCTCCACGCTTCATCAATGTTTGGCAGCAATAATAGGGGTAAATCCGGTTCCCCTTCCTGGCCGCGTTCGGGCTCATCGCCGACCCGCAACTGGCGCAGCGGATGAGCCCCTGGAGGATGGCGGTGACGTTCTCGCTGGGGTGCCGGTACCGCACCCGGGTGTTATTCCGAAGCAGGTGCTGGACGGCGTTCCAGGTTTCCTCGGGGATGATAGCCTCCTGGGCGCCGGGGAAAAGTTCGCCATGAAGCTTAACCTGGCCCACGTAGACGGGATTCCCGAGGAGGTTCCGCACCAGGTGCTTGTCGAAATCCCGGCCGGGCTTCATTTCGCCATTCTGTATGGTCCAGCTCTTTGTCTTCCAGCCACGGCGGGTGAGTTCCTGGGCGACCAGGAGGATGCTGCCAAGGTCCAGGTAAAGCTTGAAAATCTCGCGGACCTGGTCAGCCTCGGTGGGGTTCAGGACGAGCTTCTTCTCGACCAGGTTGTACCCCAACGGCACGGCGCCGCCAGTCCAGAGGCCCCTTCGCCTGGTGGCGCGCATCTTGTCCCTGGTTCGCTCGCTGATCACCTGCCGCTCAAACTGGGCGAAGGACATGAGGATGTTCAACATCAGCTGCCCCATGCTCGAGCTGGTGTCGAAGCGCTGGGTGACGCTGACGAAAGAGACACCGTGCTGCTCAAAGAGCTGCATGATCTGGACGAAATCGATGAGGCTGCGGGAGAGCCGGTCGATTTTGTAAACCGCCACCACGTCGACCTTCCCCGCCTCGAGGTCCTGGAGCAACCGCTGAAACCCGGGCCGGACGGTGTTTTTCCCGCTGTAGCCGCCGTCATCATAGTGATCCGGCAGAGCCACCCAGCCTTCCCCGCGTTGGCTCAAAACGTAGGCCTCCACGGCCTCCCTTTGGGCATCGAGGGAGTTAAATTCCTGCTCCAGGCCATCGTCATCGGACTTCCGGGTGTAGATGGCGACGCGGACGGTGGCCTTTGGGGAATTGTCGGCATTGGCAACACGGTTGCTCTTAGTGGATCGGGTCATTTCGCCTTCTTCCTGCTGACAAGGCCAAAAAACAGCTTTCCGTTCCAGTGGGCGCCGGTCACGGCCTGAGCGACGGCGCTGAGGGAGCGGTAGACGACGCCGTTCCACTCGAAGCCGCCTTCAACCACCTTGGCCTGGATCTCCTGGCCCCGCCACTGGCGGCTGATGGTGCTGCCGACCGCCGGCTCGTCGGGCTTGCTGGTATCCCGTAGCTTCCCCGATATGGTCCGTTTCTGCTCCCCAACCGGCAGCTTGATCTCGGCGATAAGCTCCTCGAGCCGCTTCCTGGCCGTTTCCGAGAGCCCGCCGAAACGCTGCTCCTGGATCTTCCAGGCGATCCGCTTCCACAGCCACTCGCGGTTCTTCACCCGCGGCGGCTTGCCGTAAACCGTCTCGTACCGGGCCACGAGCTCCGGGACCTTCAACTGCCTGAGGTTGTCGATCTCCTTGGCGATGTCCATCATGCGGTCTCCTTTCTTTGAGTGTTCTCTTGGCTGTTAACCACTTGAACACAAGGAGCCATGCGCTCGGCGACAGCGGAAGGCTTTTCCCTGGAAATGCGACCCGCGGCCAGGGACCGGAGGTAGCCGGTGGCCAGGAGTCCGGCGACCTCGGCTCGACGTTCCTCCGGCGTCATGGCGGTAGGATCGCGGGCGCGGATCATGGCCTGGCCACCTCCTCAAGGCCAAGGGCGTGGAAGACCTGGGCCTCAATCTCGCGCCTTGTGCGGTCATTCAGCGGCCGCACGTAAAACTGCTGGTGCCCATGACCATCCACCTTTCCTGGAAAGGAAAGCGCCCGGCGGCCGTCCGCGGTGCGCCGCAAGGCAAGACCATCAAGGTAGATGGTGCCGTTTAGGATGCAAGAGATCCAGCCGATGAGACCATTCTTGGCATCAACTCGTGAACTGGTGGTGAATTTGACTTGGGAAATTTTCATAGAATTGACCTTTCTATTTAGGATGGTTTACATTTTTTTCTTGGTGACGATTTCACTTTTTGGGTGTTTTCCGGTGAAGTCGCGGGGAATTGCTTGAGCCAAATTTCCTGTGACCGCTGGTATTCTTCCGCCTCACGTCGGCATGCCTCTGCCCTGACCGGATCTGGCCGGCTGTCCGGGCTCCACCAGAAGCCGGCATATGGGCCGGTGTCGTAACGGCGAACTCCTGGGGAAGAAGTGGTTGGGGGTTCCGGTTCGGGGCTCGCTGGTGGGACAGGGGGGGCCTGACTGAGGGAGGCTAGGATTTCACCTTTTCGCGTCAGGAGCTGACGGGCTATAGCCTCGGCGGACTGCGGGCCGCGGACGAGTAGACGGTCCCCGTCGGCATGGAAGGGGAGGCCGGCGACATTATAGGTGGCGAGAGGGGCAGCTATGCTCTCCATTCGACCTCTTCTCCATGCGCAGAAGCTGGATCATCACCGTCCGGACCGTCCGGACCGTCCGGTTCATAGGGAGAGTTGCGGACGGTAGCGGACGATTGCGGACGGTCATTCCCGGGAGTAGAAGTCCGACCGTCCGGAGATTTCCCCTGGCAATCGGACGGTCCGGACGATTCGGACGATCTTTTCCCTACTTTTGCGCGCACAACCCGCTCCCGCTTCTTGGTCTCAGTTTCCCGTTCGAAGGATATTTCGTACCCTAACCGGCGGAAGGCCGGTGCCAGGCGGCGCAAGATTCCTGATAGTCCCTTCGCTGACTTCGGCCAGTTTCGGCCTTCAAGGACCTTTTCGGATACCGTTTGTACAAGCCGTTCAAGTAAAGCCGTTGCAGTCCCATCCCATGATCCTGTTTCATCGAGTAAGCGTCGGAAAGCAGTCCCTGCCGGAGAGGACTCGACTGCGACCTCATTGGCCTCTCCAATGTTTCGCCGGTAGGAATCGAGGAATGCTCCCTCCCCCCAGCCAAGAAACCGGCCGAGGGCTTCGCCCCATCTTGAAAAGTCGGCCATCCGGGGTAGTGCCAGTAGCCTGACTTTTGGCAGCTCGCTAAGCGTCCCAGCGACGGCGTCAAGGAGTGCGCCGAATAGCTGCGGACGGTCTCCCTCGAAGCGTTGCCAGAAGACCGCCTCCTCTAGGCGACCATCTTCCGGGATGGTCGGCAAGTTCAACAGGATACTCCGATCGAGCAAGTCACCGGAGCTGGCAACCTCCTCGATTCCGGTCAAGAGGATCGGTCTTGTGGAACTGAATAATACCTCGTCATCATCGGAATAAAGTTCCCGCGTACCGAATCCACCGCCGGTCGCGAGACGACAAAGGCAGTCTGACAACCACTGCGGCATGGAAGAAAGGTTGTCAAGGACGATTAAATGGGAGCTGGATGCACAGATCATTAAGTCGCGTACATCCCGTGGCTCAGAGCGGAGCGGCGCCTTACTGGGGTCGATTATCGACTTGAGAACGCGAGCGGTTGTCGACTTCGCTGCACCTTGCTCGCCATGAAGCGCGAGGACTGGATACGGCCCTATCGGTCTGATGGCATACGTCAGCCAGGCAAGAAGGAGCCGCCAGTCGTCGTCGCTGGAGATATTAACCAGTGAGCGCAGTTTATCGATACGTCCACCGGTTATGGGTATTGGTAGCGCGAGCTGGCCGCGTGCGCGACGGAACAAAACACCGTCCGAACCGTCCGTAACTGTCCAACCGTCCGGTGAAATCCGGACGACCTGCCAACCTGGATCCCCCAGGTCGATGTGAATGAACCTGTCGCGGCTTGCCGTCCGTAGATTGACCTCGCGCACCTGCCCGTCGAAAAGGGCCTTGCCCTCGAGGATGGCGAGCGCATCGGCAAGCGCCTGATGATGCGGAGCCCCGCCTGTCGCGCAATAAAAAAGCCGCCCCAGCCATAGGCGAAATGCCCGTGTTCGAATGGCGAGCACTTCTTGATGGTCGCCAGTTTGAATTATGGCGAATCCTTTATGTTCGTCGGTGTGGAACAGGTCGAGAATGTACTTGCTGGCCTCTTCGAGTATGCATCGTGACGCTGATTTCTTCTCTGGATCTGAAGGTGACTCTTTCTTTTTATTACCATCATTACAGTCCTCCTCATCCGCACCAAGGTTATCCGAATCGTTTTGTGTCTTGTTTTCTGTGAGATCCTCGACTGGGAGACATTCCGCTATGGCAGCAGCTTCGTCATCGAGTGTCAGGCAGTCTTGGGCAAGCGCCGCGAGTCCAACAGGATCGTTCGCGCCACGTTCTTCCGCTATGCAAGCTATCTCATCAGCGACCTGACTCGCATTGCCATTGAGTCGAATTTCCGGATGAGAGCGGCGCAACTTCAGCGCGGCCGTCTTTATGATTGATGGCCATTCAAAACTTTCGACGGCCTCAGGGTCGCCCAAGGCGTCGCGGATATCGGAAGCGATGTCGGGATATTTATTCATTGGAGTCCTGAATACTATCAGCCGAACCAACTCTCACTCCCAATTACTCTAATTCTCGTTGTGCTTCCGATGCTCCTTCCAAATCGAATTGTGCCCAGGAAGCCATTAACCTGGAGAACCATGCCGTAGCCTCAACTGCACGATCATGGACAGGATCAGTGCTGATCGTCGAATTGCTGGATTGCCTTGTGTTCATGAGCACCTCCTTATTAGATCATTGGAATGGTGCGGAGGTGGTGCGGGAGAGAAAGAAGAGGATGAGATTTTATAACGAGTTATGAGAAAAAGTGGTGCGTGTCGTGGTGCGCACCAGGCAGATTACTTGTCGTTTAGGCGTTCTGGGTCGTTTGATTCAGTATCCCAGGCTTCGAGATTGCCAGTCTCGCGATTTTTTCGTCCTTCTGGGAGTTCTTTCCCCTGACGTGCAATGCCTGCTGCTCTTTTAAATTCTGGCGACCGCGCCAAGGTGGAATGATCAACCCCAACCCTGCGAGCTATGGCACGAACGGAAAGTTCTGGATGATCCTTGACCATGATCATAGCCTCGGCAAGCCATTGTTCCCGGGATTTTTTGGTGATGGGGGGCAACTTTTCTTCAGATGGCGGTTTGTTATTGTTTTGTAAAGGGGTAAACTTGAGGAAATCCCTTTCGCCGCTTGCCTGTGTTTCTGAGGGATGAGTGGGGGTGGATTCGGTCTTCTGAGGAGTCTTTTCAGCTGCATGAGGCTGGGCAAGGGTCTGATCTGAATATTTTCTGAGCTGATCACTTAATAAATAAAAAAATCTCCGAAGTGCAATCCGTGGGTCCCACCTTCCAAACTCCTCTGTGTCAGGTTTTAATCTCTCAATGTGCTCATGCAATTCCAGGGTAAATTGATGATGAGAACAGCCACAAAGAATTATTTCGAAAAGTTCTTGAGCTATTACAAAACTTGGGTCGTCTGGAAGTGGAAAATTGCGAGTTGAATTTAACCCCGCATAACGCTTTAATACGCGAGCGGCATGGAACCAATAGGGCGTCCACTCTTGGGAAAACTTTTTTAAATCATAATTTCCAGGTCTTGCAAAATCCGCGACCGCCTCAAGAGCTCCCAAGATTCTCCGATTCTGACTACGCTCAACAGATTCCTGAAACTTATTTGCTTTGATCTGCTTTTGTTTTTTTTCGATGTCGAGGTAAGCTTTTTTAATATATTCATCAGGATTCATCTTGAATTTACCTCTTGGAATTAACTAGTTAGAATTAAAATCTAAAGACTCATTAAACTGAAAATTTTACGGTCGTGTATCTCAGTCTCCAAGCAGCAAGTGCAAGCGCAACAACGCAGTCATCGTGATAGCCGCTCGGTGCGCCAGTTTTGACGTTCCCTTCGTCAGTCACCGAATACTCAAAGGCTTCAAGCTCGTCAATCCCCTCAGGCCAAAGCTCGACGCGTGGCAAGATAATCTGCCTTTGTTCGAGCATCATGGCGAGGTTATTTATCAACGCCGCTTTCGATCTTTGAGTGAATGGATAGGCCGAACAATAAATTACGTTTAAACGTAGGCGTTCAAATACCGGTTCACCCGCGCCGGTCGAATCGACTTTCACCATAGCAAAATTGTATCGATGAGTCGCGGCCTTTATTCGATTGACTTGAATGTCCCAATCCAGTTTGTGAAATCGGTCAACGAAAACCACTTCGCGATTAAAATTCATCAGCACCAAGACTGTAAAATCTGTGACCTTTGCAAGATCGAGGCCGCCAAAATAAGTTTCATTCGGCTTCGGATCTTGCCACCCTCCTGTCGCCGCCTCGCGCACGTAGCGGAACACCTGGCCCGCGCCTTCGAGAAACTCGCCGCCAAACTCCTGGCGGAAAACGCGCTCGGGCAGGCGGTTCCTTTCCTCGTCAATCAGCGCTTGATCCAGATACGGATTTGTCCAGCTCGGCAAATTCCAGGACTCGTATTCGGGGTCTTGCCCTTGGCCACGACGATAGAGATCGTAAAGCCAACCCTTGCCACGAGGCGTTGTAATGAGGAGCGCCCAGCCTTTTCGGTCGATCAAGCGCTGAGTCAAGTGCGATTCCCAAATGACCGGTTTCAACCGAGCCGCCTCATCGATGATGACCCAGTCGAGACCCTCGCCGAGTAAGCTGACTGGATTGTCGGCGCTCTTGGCACGAATCTCAGAAATTCCACCGGCCATGTTTCTGAGGATGATTCGTTTGTCGTTTTCCTTGAGCGAAATAATCCGGTGCCTGAGGTGCTCAGCCGCTATGAGGACGATTTCGCGAAAAACCTTATCCGCCAAATCATACGTCGGAGCGACGATCCAGCCGAAACTTGTTTCCTTTGGCTCCATCGCGGCGGCAAGGCCCTCCATGGCGGCGCAAAGCGTCTTTCCCCATCTTACTCCGCAGGCCACCACGCGCCGTGAGGCTGTCGAGAGATGGATTTTAAGTTGTCCTGGATGTGGTTCGTAACCGATATCGTGGAAAAAAGCGAGCTTATTGAATCCGTCCATCCCTTTGGTTGGAGTTTCCTTCAACCCAGAACTCGTGCTTGACATCATTTCCGTCTTCTCCATTTCCAGATCCCGTAGAGAGACAACAGGAAGTACACCGCCTGGAGCCCCGCCTGGCCGTAGATGCCGTGGCGGTAATCGACGGCGGCCCAGACGGCGTTGGTTCCAGCCCAAATGAAGAAACACGCCAAGTGCCGATGGATATTGAGCCAGACGCCGATCAAGGCGGCGGTGGCCGTAACCCAGTAAAGCACACTAGCCATGATCAGGCCTCCTTCACCTTGAGGCGCTCCGCGGCCACCTCGGCGAAGGTTCCGCCGCCTTCGAGCGTCACGGTCTTCCCAGTGAACTTCTGCCAGCGGGTGACGATGACGTCGGTGTAGAGTGGATCGAGTTCCATGAGGTACCCATTCCTTCCAAGCTGCTCGCAGGCGATGAGGGTCGAGCCGCTGCCGCCAAAGAGATCAAGGACGTTCTCGCCGCGCTGGGAGGAATACTGAAGGGCGCGGGCTGAAAGTTCGACTGGTTTTTCAGTTAAATGGATCATGGACTGCGGATTGATTTTCTTCACGCTCCAGACATCCACGACGTTGTTGGGGCCGAAGAACTTGTGCGCTGCGCCTTCACGCCAACCGTAGAAACAGTTGTGCGTAACCAGGCCGTCGGCGATGTAGTGGTGATGCTTTGCCACATCCATTGAGTAGACTGGTCCTTGGTGCGGCTGAGTCTCCACATTCCGGATCGTCGTCCACTCAAAGTTCGGCTGTAGCCGTCCAATTGGTCTTGGCACCGCCATGAAATCTGGCAAAAGATTGCAGGCCCGCACAGTCAGCGGGATTCGCCGGCCGAGCTTGACCCGCGTCTTCCCTTTCACCACGAAGGGGAAATCCGGGCTCCTGTTATGGTCACAGATCGCCCGAAGGGCAGATCGTCGGAGCTGCGCCAGATCCAACCGATCGTACAGACGGCCGATCATCTCCTCGGTCCGCGACGGAGTGGGATCCCAGTAGATCGAGGGGATGCCGTAGAGGGAGACCATGACCTGCTCGGCGGCCAAGGCGTCGAAGTTCGTTCGGTGCGTACTGAGGATCCACGCCTCATCGGCCCCTTCGGCACAAAGCCGATGCTTCAGTCCGAACCCCCAGGTTGAGATCAGGCGGCACTTCCCGACGCGCCACCAGTCGCCCCGCCGCATGAGGTAGACGCACCAGGCCCAACCAGCTTCTGGCAGTAGCTTCACGGTCCACGGATGACCGTCCGTGCACCAGGTCGTCTGCCCGCCCGCCGCTACGCCGAAGAGCTTTCCTTGGTAATCCCGGCAGGTTCGGTGAATCTCGAACCCGCGTTTGAATCCCACCACCGCGGAGGCATGGCGGCTGAAGCTCACGACTTGATCGCCATCCCGCAGGCTCTCGATCGGCGCCTCGCCGTCCGGCGTTAGGATCCGTGTGCCCGCTGGCTGGCACCACTCGTGGTTCCCCATGAAGTCCTTCCGTGTCAAAACCGGATGCTCTTTCACCCAGATAATCGCCTGGGAGAAGTAGAGGCCAGTTTCCTTCAGCGCCGGCGGGTAGTTCCCGCAGTTGGCGTAGCCGCCCCAGATGTAGAAGGCGCGGCCGGGAAGCATCACCCTGGCGATATTCCCGAACCAGGCACGGAGCAGCCGCGCGAAATCCTCCGCGCTAAGAAAATCGTTCTCAAGCGGCCGGTCCTTGGCCCGGAGTCTCGTGGTCGTCGGCTTTGCCTTCTCGGGATGACGCGTAAGGTCAAGCTTCTGGTGGTGGGTTTGCCGGAAGGAGCTTTTCCCCGCGGCGATGGCGTTATTCGAGCGCGGTTCGACTCGGACGTTGTAGGGCGGATCGGTATTCACGAGATGGATCTGGGCGCCAGCCAGCAGCCGATTGACGTCTTCGGCCTTCGAGCTATCGCCGCAGAGGAGGCGGTGTTTCCCGAGCAGCCAGAGGTCGCCAGGACGCGTGACCGCCTCTTCAGGCGGTTCGGGGATCTCGTCCTCATTGATCTCAAGATTTAAATCGCTCTCCCGCTGAAGTTCGGCAAGGAGGTTGTCGATGTCCGCCTCGCTGTAGCCGACGCCGTCAAGGGCATCTTCGGCCTGAAGCTCCTGGAGCAGCTTGACGAGCGACGCCTCATCCCATGTTGCGAGATCAGATGTACGATTCAAAGCGATTCCCAGCGCCGTGGCCTGGAGGTCATCGATATCGAGTTCCACGACGTCGCACTCGGTCCAGCCGAGCTTCTTCATGGCCACGAGGCGGCCGTTGCCCCCGATCACCCGGCCGCTGGGCCGCTGGACAACAAGCGGTTCCGCTTGACTGAAACGCTGGAGGCTTGCGACGATGGCCTCGATATTTTCCGGTGGATGCTCCCTGGCGTTGGCGGGATCAAGGTGGAGGGAATCGAGCGGGACGCGCTTGATTTCAAGTTGCGTCTGTTCCATATCAACTCCGTTGAGATTGGGGGCCGTGATCTTGGAGTTGACTTGGAATTTGCCAAATGGCGCTTGGAGTTTTGCTCAGAACTTAAGCAAAGATTTTACACGGAGTATGCCGGGATGGCTATCAGAGATTTCCCCTGCCAGGCGATCAGCCGGAGACCCAGGTCAATCATCCTGCTGGCCAGGGAACCGCTTGGCGTACTCCTCCGAGAACGCTTTCGCGTACTCGATCTCATAGGCGCGTTTGAACTCCTGGCGGTAGTACTCCTCGAACTGTTTTGAGAACATGGTCTCGAAGGCCCGTTTGGATTCCTCCCGGGCGTAGTGCTTGGCATCCTCGGCGGCGAGGCTCCGGGCGGTTTCCTCGGCCGACTCCCGGGCCTTCCGTTCAGCGATCTCGCGGGCCTGCCTTTCGATCTCATCTCTCGTGACTTCGTCATCGGACATGGCGATCTCTCCTTCTAGTTGATTGCCAATGGTTCCGGGGGACATTGAGCCTGGGGGAGCAGAGGAGGGGAAGAGAATTCTGGCTAGGCCCTGGAGAAGAGATCGCCCACGTCGCATTTCAGACGGGCGCAGAGGCGCTCTAGGGTCCGGAGGCTGACGTTCTGGTCACCAATCTCCATGCGGTTCAAGGAGGATTTCGAGATCCCCAGCCGTCGGGCGAACTGGACCTGGGGCAGGTCGCCGCGCAGGTCGCGGAGTTTCTTTGCCAGTCGATTCGCCAGGTTTCCCATTTACGGGAATAGCATGGCATGGTATGATTCCCACATATGGGATTTTTCTGACTGTTCCTTTGGGTTGGCATTAAAGAAAGGGAGTATTTCCATGAAAAGAATTACCTACATGATCGTGTTATTTGGGTTGGTTGGAGCGATGTGGTTGGTTGTTGGAAGCCAGATAGGCGGACAGGTGCAGTCCCCCTGTACCTTGGGAAGTCCAAAGTTTTGGAGTATTGATGCCAACGGTGATGGTGGACTCGATATATCAGATCCGATTTATATATTGGAATTTCTTTTCACCAGTGGCCCCAAGCCAAACATCTGTCTTGCGGACTGCCCCCAATGCGACAATGCGGCTAAACTTGATGGCTTGGACGCTTCAGCTTTCGCCTTGTCCAACCACAACCATGACGACAGGTATTCATTGCTGACCCACACTCACGAAGGGCACGATATTCGAGCTGGGGCCGGTTCTGGACTCGATGCCGATCTCCTTGATGGAATGAACTCCTCTGAGTTTGCTAAAGAGGCCGATCTATCTGCATTGAGAAGTCGGGTAGACGCCTTAGATGAAAAAATCAAGCTCTGTTGTCCAGAGCCTCCGGGGCCGTTGGGGGGGCTTATAATTTGGGAATCAAAGCACATTGTTGTCTCCTCGGGCAATACGTGGGTAGTGCAGGGACCTGGAATACTTCATGGCGTATATGTTTCACCACAAGCGCGTTTTAATCTGTACGATGGGCCTGAAATGGGGATGGTGAATAGAGACCTGGCACAACTAGAGGCCATACCTATCTTCTATGAATTAAATGTTGAATTTAACGAAGTGCTTTGGATTCAGGGCTTTGGCGGTGGAAATGCCACTTTTCTTTACCGCCTTAAAACCCAATAGCTTGTTTTTTTAGTTCTAAATCAGCATGGGTCTTCCTCAAATGCGGTATGACTGTAGTTCAGGCCATCGCCTTCCGCAGCTCGTCCCCGCTCGCCTGCGCATAGACCAGCGTGCTGGCGATTGAGCGGTGGTGCAGCGCCGCCTTGACGAGGAGGAGGTCATGGGTGCGCCGGTAAAGGTCCACGGCAAAGGAGTGGCGAGTGCTGTGCGGCGAGAGCGGCCGTGTGATGCCGGCCTTCCTGAGCCACTCCTGGAATCGACGCTGAATGTGGCGGATACAGACCTGGCGGCCGTCGCGGCTGGTGAAGAGCGGCCCGGTTTTCCTCTCGCCGATGAACCGCCGGAGGTGGTCACAGGCGGACTGGGGCAGGTAGACCCGTTCAACGCGGTCACCCTTGGTGTGGATGGTGATCTCGCCGGCATCGAGGTTCAGGTCCTCGACCTTGAGGCCCAGGGCGGCGCTGAGGCGGATGCCGGTCGTGAGCATGAGGGAAAAGAGTAAGTGGTCCCGTTCTGCCTCGGGGCCGGTGGCCGTCGCCAGGGTGGCCAGCAGCCTGTCCTTCTCCTCCGGCGTCAGCGCCCGTGGGGGAGGATTCCCGCACACGGCCCGCCGGATCATGCGGCCCGGGTTCTGGGCGATGAAGCCCGCCTGGTGGAGGTAGCCGAAGAAAACCCGGAGCGATGATCTCAGGCAGTTTACCGCCGTCGCCTTCTTCGCCTGGCCGTCGGGCCGACGTTTGGCCGTGGGCGAGGCCAGGAACCGGGCGATACATTCGTGGTCCAGGCTGGAAATCGCGTCCGTGTGGCCAACCTGGGCCATCCAGTGGCCAAGTAAACGGACGTGGCGGCGGTATTGGCCAATCGTGTGCTGGGAACGGCCGTCGGCCTCAAGCTGCACCAGGAACTTCCCCAGCGCATCGTCGAGTAGCATGTCAACCTCCTTGGAATTGGGTCTTGGAATTTTCTGGTTAACACTCTGAGAACAGGAAGCCATGCTCTCCCGGAGGAGGGAAGGGAAATCCGACCAGGATTGGTGGAATTATCGAGAAGCTTGGAGGGGAAGGCGTTAGGGATGGCTCTCTGGAGAGAGGGATGAGGGGCGGTGGCGGCTGACCAATGCAAACCACGGTCCAATGAGTGTCTTAACCCGGCAGGGCGGCGCCCATGCCCATCCAGGATGCAGACCCTCCACCACCGATACTTCGTTCAGAAAAGGACTAGCGACCAGGTGGGCGGTAACCGGCACTCGCTGCCTTCTTCATGGCCGCTATGCCTTCCTCCACAGTCATGAGTGGAGTGGTCTTGATGGCCTTAATTGCTCCGCCGGCTGCAACAGCAAGCGAGAATGCAGACGCGCTTACATTCTCTGGGAATTGAAAAACTGCCACGATATCGTACTCCCCAAATGCATAGTAAACGCTCTCCACCTTGCCGCCGAGCTTTTCAACTGCTGGCTTGATTGCTTCGGTCCGATTCACAGGATTTTTTAGCTGCGTAGCCCAGGCTTCGCTGGTATAGGCAACTTGGGTTAGATAATAGGGCATTGCGTACCTCCTTTCCTAAGCCAACCTAAATCGCAGTCATGGGATGGACGCCGCTCCTGACGATTGGCATGGTACCGTACAGCTCAATGTCATGTCAAGGGCGTAGCAAATCTCGATCCAATCGTCAACGGGAGCCATTTACTCGCCAGATACCACTGGCTTCTCATCGTCGGCTGCAGCGGGGGTCATCCAGCGCTCGTACTCCCGGCGGGTGAGTTCCACATCGCTCATCGAGGTCCGCTCCGAAGGATCGCTTTTGATCTGCCGTTCTAGAAGTAGTCCTTTGTCGAGGGCCTCCACTGCCGAGAGCGCCGAATCAAAGCGCAGATGCTTGAGCGCTTCCAAGGCCTTTATTTGAATCAATCTAGCGACCTTGAGGTGCCGTCGGTTCACGGCTTCGATGGTCTCGACCGCCATGTCTTTCAACTTCTCGCTGGCCTCCCGCTCGGTTTTCTCCAGACGCTCCTTCCAGCGCTCCTTGGTGGCGATCAGCGTCACGGCACGTTTCGAAGCGCCGTAATGATCGGCAACCGCCTGGTAGCTTCGCCGCGGACCAAGTTTCCAGTAGAAATCGAATGCCTCCAAGGGAATCTTCTTTCTGGCCATGGGATCAACTCCTTTCTCCGCACTTATTGGTTTCAACCTCGGGGGACTCTGCTCCGGCCGTGGTCATCCAGCGCTCGTACTCGCGCCGGATGATTTCCTCGACGCTTCCTTGGCCGCCGCCAGCGGGTTCACCTTTAATCACCCGTTCCTGACGAACCACGCCTTCGAGGGCCCGCACCGCCTGGAGCGCCGTCTCAAGCGGGTACTGTTTGAGCGTCTCGAGCGCCTTGGTCTGGATCACCCGGAGAATCTTGAGGTGACGCTCGTTCATCTCCTCAAGGCTCTCGCCGACCTTCTGGTTCGTCTTCTCCCGCGCCTTGCGTTCGAGCTCCGTCGCCTGCTCCTGCCAGCGCTCGTGGGTGGCAACTTTTACCACGGCGCGTTTGGTGACACCGAACTTTTCCGCCACCTGGGCGTAGCTCCGGCCGGGGCCGAGGCTCATGTAGAAAGTGAAGGCATCGGGGGGAATCTTTCGTCTGGGCATATCGCTAACTCCTTTTGGAGGTGAGGGACTTTTGGTCTTGGAGTTAGCTTGGAGTTGGCCGAGTGGCGTTTGGAGTTCTATTTGGAATTACCCCTATCGTACACTAACTGTCTCCAGTTGGCAAGTTGTTCAATTTTGTGTCGCTCAGTTCGCCTGAAAGACTGGCGCGGCGAACCGGGGTGTACCGATCTCCAAGAAGAGGAGAACCGCGAGGGGAATTATTTTTTACCCATCATTGGCTAGGAGCGAGCATCGCCTGACGTTCGCCGGGGGTTCCCGCGGTGGGGCCGGGCTGCAAGGTCAGAAACTCGGAAGGAATTTTACCTTGCGCGCTCGCTGGTGATTTTCCCGTGCACCTCCCGAGGGGAGCGCCAGTACGCCAGTGGTTCCCATGGGGAAAGTTCACCCCGGGGAACTGGCCGCGCGAAGTAAGGGGGAACTTCCGTTACACGCAAGGGTTGGTGGGTTTGAGATTTGTGACATCTGACGGCGAATAGTGCGCCGGAAGAGTCTCGATTTCGGGGCCATTTCGGCGAATTCTGGTGCACTCCAGCCCCCGCCGGAGCGCTCCATTTGCGGTCAAATGCGACCTCGAGCCGGGGACCTCATCGCCAATGGCGTCGGCGAAATCGCTGGAATCTGGGGAACCGCGGGGAAGCGCGGCCAGGTTTTGGCCAGGTCACATGCTGCAGCAAATGGAGCGAGCTCTCCCCTTCAAAATGCCGGGTTGATCGGCAACGGCGCCGGAGGATTCGGCATCGCGCTCATGGGATCCGCCGGTAGGTCTCTCTCCCAGGGGAGATGCTCGTGGGCCTTGAGCGGGCCGGGGGCGGAAAAGTCCTCGAAGGGATCCGCCCGGAAACTTCTCGGGGCCGCTCTTTCTCGCTTTTCTGGCAGCATGCTAATGACCGCCGTTTTTCCAAAGGCACCCGCAATAAACTCCTCCATCTCCTTCCTGAGCCCGGCATTTTCCCCGTAGCAAATGCGGGCAGTTTGGGCAGGTGCTTTCTTCTTTTTCGGAGATAGTTTCATCCTAAAAACTGATCCATGTCGGATGAGAAACACAAGGCAAATTCTTCTTGAAATCGCTGCGGTCAAAAGGCTAATATAAGTCTAACGTTTTGGCCCGGCTCTGCGGGCTGAAGTGTTACCTCAAATTCACTATTTCTTGCCAATTTTTCATCCCAGCTACATGTATTGGTGAATCGGAGGCGTCTAATGTTTTCTCGATTAGTCTTACTTGGTCTTCTGGTGGTCGGTTTTGCGGTGGGACTCACCGGGTGGAAGCCCGACTGGGTTTGGGTGGGGTATTTTTTTCTACTTTGCGGTGGCTATAATCTGCTCTTGTCCCTTCTCCTTGCCGTGAGTGTCATCGATCGCGGTCGAATGGGTGCTTACACGAGTTTGGGCCAGTGCTTTATAGGTTTGGCCTCGCTCGGCTTGGGTATCATCATTCTGTGGCCGCATGAGACGCTCAGGCCTTACTCGTGGATAATGGTCTTGATAGTCATCGCCCCTGCAGCTGCAGGACTCGTCTTGGAACGAAGGGCACGTATCATGTCAGCGAAACACTCCGGAACTCCCCTCGATCAACACGGGATCGCTCGACGTCGCGAACTCTGAGTCGCGCGTTGGGTTTTCGCGCTTCGATGACATGTGACAGCTTCGCAGGGTGCCAGTGATCCCTTTACGTTCATTGTCATATAAAAATGTTCAACCTACAGCAGTACTGACCACCAAAGAAGGATTTATGTAAGCATAGGAATTTCAGGATGGGCGGGGAAAAAATTGCAACTGCGGCTGGCGTTCTGGGGATTATTACCATTATTGCCTTTGGGGTCACCCTCAAAGAATCTATTAATGAGAAAGTTGCTGAATTGTGGTATGACTGGAAATTCGGGCCAAAAGAATTTGTAATATTTTATGATATTGACGATCTAGTCCCACCTCTTCCACACTTTAAATCACCACTCCTCTCGTCACCTGAAATTGAAGATTGTGATAGAGCAAGGTGCGATTGCCATTTGAGGATAGATTGCGAAAAATTAATTGAGCTGTTCAGATCAAAATTAAGATCTTTAGGACCTGACTCACCAAAAGTGATGATTCTGCAGGGAAAAATGGGTGCCAAATGTTCAATGACCGATCATCGCAGGATAAAAAAGTTGCTCAATACCATTCGAAGTGATTCGTCTCCGATCGTAGCTTTTGAGAAAATCATGAAGGGGGTACAATGACGCTAGGTCTAAGCGCTTTATTCGTGGCCTTACCAATTCTGTCAGCCGAGAAGGAAAGGAAAGTGCGTTCAGGCGGGCTTACGGTTGGATTCGCGGTGCCCGGAACTTCCGCCTCGTCCTCTTGGAGGGTGTCGCACTGTTTGGGTTGGTGATTTGCCTCCTGGTCACCATAGATGGGACCATCCGGGAGCAACCGGTTTACTGGGTGAACTGCCTGACCGCCATCTTGTTTTTGGGTTACTCCCTTGCGTCGTTCCCCACACGTGACCGTATGATCGAAATCCTCCGGGAACTCGCCAGAAAGGTGCAGCTCTAGAAATGAACTCTTCGCGTTCCTTGGAAGCGGACGCAGACGCCGAAAGGGAAGTAGGGTAGTCGTCAAATCTGGCGAAGGGCAATTAGTGGATAGCTTATCTTCGCGGAAGTACTTTATGGATCACTTTGGAAAGACCTGGCACCAGATGTAACGATCGCTTTTTCTGTCGATCTTGCACTCGAGGTCCGGGTACTCTGACACGGGGAACGTTCCCGGCCGGAGGTGCTTCAGGAAGTCGATGATATTGAGAAGCGCGGTATTCTCGTCTTCCTGTAGGGTCCCTCCACCGCCACCTCCACCGTGGTTGGCGGTAACGTGCCAGTTGTGACGACCAACCTCGTAAGAGACGCCATCGACCGTTCCGTTAATGAGGTCGAGGCCGAAGACCACCTTGTCCCAGTCCTTCTTCCTGACGTCATCAGGCACCGTGGACCAGCCAGCATGCTTATTAGCGCTCCGGAAGGCCCCAGTCAGGAAGGCTTCGCGCAGGGCCTGCTGCCCGGCCTCCGTCGCGAAGTACTCCTCTATGGGCTCGGTGAGGAGTTCGCCTCGCGGCGACGGCGTCGTACCCTCGAGGCAACACTCGAAGAGCCGCTGACGGCCCGCTGGCGTCTTCAGGAAGAGCCACAGCGCCCGCTCCCGGCTCGGATTCTGGTCCAACCTGAGGAGCGTGGGGAAAAATGAGCGGTCCGTCCGGAGGACATGGAGGTAGTAGTGGGTCAGGATGTTGGGCCACGAGGGGATGCCGATGGCTATCACCGCGAGAACGGCAAGGCCGGCAATCCAGGCGACCACCTTTCCGCGACTTCTTCCCATGGCTTTGATCATAGCTCCGCCGGGGGAAAGAAGGGAGGTCGGAACGCCTTTGCTGGCAGAAAGCGACGGGAGGGTCATTTTCGTTTTGGGAGGTTGGGGCTCGGCCTTTCCTTTGTCCTTGTGGCAAGTGGTTGATATCCGAATCACGGTGAAAGTCGCTGATGTTACGGACGCTCCGCGGCGGGACAGGCTACCCTGTCAATCCCTGGGACTCATGCGGAGTTCCAGCCACCGTAATACCACATATGGTAAACGTCTGTGGTTTGACCCCTGAGAAAGAGGTCCAGACGGTTCCAGCCCCATGAAGCGACCGCTGGACCTACTTGCGCCTTGGCAGGAAATCGCTCCCAATCCGCCTTATCCGGCGGCGAGGGATACCAGCTTCCTTGAAACCACTTGTGATAAACCGCGTCGTCGCTCCCCACCACGAAGAGAGCCAGCCGCCCGGGGCCCCAGGAGGCCGCCGCCGGACCGTGCTTCGCCGAAATGGCGAACCGCTCCCAGCTATCGGTCTCGACCGGCGAAGGATACCAGCCCCC
>JACQVS010000134.1 GCA_016209605.1 Planctomycetota bacterium | reverse complement strand
TTCAACGCCGACTTCGACGGCGACCAGATGGCCGTGCACCTTCCCCTGTCGATTGAAGCGCAGGTGGAGGCCTCGATGCTCATGCTCTCGACCAACAACGTCTTCTCTCCGGCCAACGGCAAGCCGATCATCGCGCCTTCGCAGGACATCGTGCTCGGCTGCTACTACCTGACCTACAACATCCCGACCGCGGAGAAGAAGCTGCCGGTCTTCGCCAGCCCGATGGAAGTGTTCCAGGCCCACGGAGCCAGCAAAGTCACCTTCCACAGCCACATCAAGGTGCGTTTGCAGGATGATGACTCCGACTTCAAGTTCCTGACCCCGACCGGGCCGGTGAAGGAGGAGCGCGGCATTTACACCACCACGGTGGGCCGAGTCTACTTCAACGACATCCTGCCCCAGGGCATGCCGTACTACAACATCGAGATGAGCAAGAGCAACCTGAGCCGCGTCATCCACGACTGCTATCAGGTCCTCGGCCGCAAGAAGACTCTCGTCCTTCTCGATGACCTGAAGGAGCTGGGCTTCAAGATCGCCACCCTGTCAGGCCTGTCCTTCTCGAAAGATGATCTGCGGGTGCCGGAGCTGAAGGAGCAGATTCTGGAGAAGACCCAGAAGGACGTCGACCGGGTCGAGAAGCAGTACCAGAAGGGCGTCATCACCGAAGGCGAGCGGTACAACCAGATCATCGATCTCTGGACCAGCGCCACCGAGAAGATCGGCGAGGAGATGATCTCGGCCCTCAAGAACGACTACCGCAGCGGCAAATATTACATCAATCCCATCTTCATGATGGTGGACTCCGGATCGCGCGGCAGCTCCACCCAGATCCGCCAGCTCGCCGGCATGCGCGGCCTCATGGCCAAGCCGTCTGGCAAGATCATCGAAACCCCCATCAAGGCGAGCTTCCGCGAGGGCCTCAAGGTGCTCGAGTATTTCTCCTCGACCCACGGCGCCCGCAAGGGCCTCGCCGACACCGCGCTCAAGACCGCCGACTCGGGCTACCTCACCCGCAAGCTGGCGGATGTGGCCCAGAACGTGGTCATCAACGAACAGGACTGCGGAACCCTCAACGGCATCACCAAGAGCATCATTTACAAGGGCGACAAGATCGAGGTGCCGCTGTGGAAGATCATCACCGGCCGCGTTTCGCGCAAGAAGATCGTCGATGTCATCACCGATGAGCTGATCGTCGACGAGAACCAGCTGATCACCGAGGATATCGCCAAGCGCATCGAGTCCCTCGGCTACGAGAAAGTTCAAGTGCGCTCGCCGCTCACCTGCGAGACCCGCCTGGGCGTCTGCGCCAATTGCTACGGCATGGACCTCTCCACCGGCCGGCCGGTGGAGGAAGGCCTGGCCGTCGGCATCATTGCCGCCCAGTCGATCGGCGAGCCCGGAACCCAGCTTACCATGAGAACGTTCCACATCGGCGGCATCGCCTCCAAGCGCGTCGAGGAGACTCGCATCAACTCCAAGCACAAGGGAAAGGTGCAGTTCACCAACCTCAAGGTGGTCTCCAATCCGGAAAACAAGGAGGTGGCGCTCAACCGCAACGGCGAGATCCTCATCATGGACGAGAAGGGCCGCGAGCTCGAACGGCACGTGGTGCCCGCCGGCGCCATCTTGCACGTCGCCGACGGCCAGGATATCAAGGCTGGCACCAACCTGCTCGAGTGGGAGCCGCACATGATCCCCATCCTGGCCGAGAAGTCGGGCATCATCGAGTATGACGACATCATCGAGGGGGCCACCATGAAGGTGGAGACCGATTCCGTCTCCAAGAAGATCCGCCGCCAGATCATCGAGCACAAGGGCGATCTGCACCCCCAGATCATCATTGTCGATGAGAAGGGCGACCGCCTGGGCGTGTATCCGATTCCCGAGAAGGCCTATCTCGAGATCGAGCACGGGCAGAAAATTTCAGCGGGAACCCTGATCGCCAAGACGCCGCGGGAGATCACCGGCACCCAGGACATCACCGGCGGCCTCCCTCGAGTCACCGAGATCTTCGAAGTGCGCCGGCCGAAGGATCCTGCGGTCATCGCCGAGATCGACGGCAACGTCGAATTCGGCGAAAAGAAGAGGGGCAAGTCGACAATCATCATCCGCAACGAATCCGGCATGGAGGTCGACCATCTCATTCCCCATGGCAAGCACTTCCGCGTCCACAAGGGCGACATGGTGAGGGCCGGCGAGCCGCTCGTCGATGGGCCTCTCGTCCCCAAGGACATCTTGCGCATCAGCGGCGAGGAAGCGGTGCAGCAGTATCTGCTGCGAGAAGTGCAGAACGTCTACCGTTCGCAGAACGTCACCATTGACGACAAGCACATCGAAGTGATCATCAGCCAGATGCTCCGCAACGTGCACGTGGTGGAGTCGGGCGACACCGACATTCTGCCGGGGACGGTGATGGACAAGTTCCGCTTCCGCGCTTACAACCAGGAGATCATCAAGCAAGGCAAGAAGCCGGCGACCGCCGAGCCTCTGCTCCTGGGCATCACCAAGGCCTCCCTGCAGTCCGAAAGCTTCATCTCGGCGGCCAGCTTTCAAGAGACCACCAAGGTGTTGACGGAAGCCGCTATTGCCGGTAAAACGGATAACCTTTTGGGCCTCAAGGAAAACGTCATCCTGGGCCACCTGGTGCCGTCCGGAACCGGCTTCAAGGCTTACCATGACAAGGCGGTCAAGAAGCTGGGCGAGCCAGTGGAGGAGCTGGAACTGCATCCGGTGATGGCGGAGGTCCAGGTGGATCCCTTGACGGCGGCCATGAAGCCCAGCGCCTCGGTCAAGGAGGAAGTCCTGCCCGTGACCAGTGACGAGTGACAGCAACCAAATATAGAAGAAAGCCAAATGCCAACGATCAACCAGCTAGTCCGTAAAGCGCGCCGGAAGGTGCACTCGAAGAGCAAGTCTCCCGTGCTCAACAAGTGCCCCCAGAAGCGCGGGGTTTGCCTGCAAGTGAAGACCATGACTCCGAAGAAGCCGAACTCCGCCCTTCGCAAGATCGCCAGGGTACGTTTGACCAACGGCAAAGAGGTCACGGTTTACATTCCCGGGATCGGCCACAACCTGCAAGAGCACTCGATCGTGCTGGTCCGAGGGGGGAGAGTGAGAGATCTCCCCGGCGTGCGTTATCACATCATCCGTGGAACCCTGGATGCCAGCGGTGTCGAGACCCGCCGCCAGGGACGTTCCAAGTATGGTCAAAAGAGAGGTAAGTGAGCAGTTCTATGCCTTTCATCCGAAGAAAACCGAAGCCTGAAAAAACCAAATTCAAGTTCAAATCGACCGAAAGGTTTTTGCAGCCCGACCCCAAGTACAAGAACGTGGTCCTCACCAAGCTGGTGAACAAGTTGATGTGGAATGGCAAAAAATCGGTGGCGCAGCTGGTCGTCTACGAGGCCATGGAGCAGCTCAGGAGCAGGGTCAAGGATGTCGATCCCCTGGAAGTGGTGAACACCGCCATCAACAACGTCAAGCCACACGTCGAAGTCCGCTCCAAGCGCGTCGGCGGCGCCACTTACCAGGTCCCCATGGAAGTGAATCGCAAGCGGCAGCAGTCGCTAGCCATCCGGGTGATTGTCGAGAATGCCCGCGATAAGAAGGGGAAGCCGATGGCCGGGAGGCTGGCCGACGAGATCGTCGACGCGTACAACCGCCAGGGCGCTTCCATCATGTGGCGCGAGAACGTGCACAAGATGGCGGAGGCGAACAAGTTGTTTGCGCATTTTGCTTGGTAATCCTTGATGTAGTAATGGCAAAGCCCAAGTTCTTCGAAGATCCCTCTTCCTCCGCTTCTTCTTCCTTCCCCTCCGAATCCAAACTCCGAAACATCGGCATCATCGCCCACATCGATGCCGGCAAGACCACCGTCTCCGAGCGCTTCCTCTATTACTCCGGCAAGGAGCATCGCCTCGGCGCCGTCGATGAAGGCACGGCGAAGCTGGACTGGATGCCGGAGGAGCAGGAGCGCGGCATAACCATCACCTCCGCCGCGACCACGATCAAGTGGGGGGAGTACCGCATCAACCTCATAGACACCCCGGGGCACGTGGACTTC